>JAUSDC010000200.1 GCA_030650845.1 Candidatus Methanoperedens sp. | reverse complement strand
GCCGTCTGCGATGATGATCTCTATATCTCCTTTGTAGTCCTGGGTTTTGATTGAATCGAGGCAGGATGTCAGGGTTTTGGCGGAGTTGTATGTGGGGGTTATGATGGAGATGGAGGGGTAGCTTTTTTGTGATTCTTGCATGCTTGTTTTTGATACCATCGTTATGTCAATCCATTTAGCACTTTATGATTATTGAGATTATTAAGTATGTCGATCTTGATTAAGGTTAGTGTCCACTTAACAACGAACCCCGACGAACTCAATACGAAAACACGCTAACCGTAGTTCGTTTCAGTTCGGCGCGACAAGAAGCTATGCCATGAATTGCAAACAAGCTACCCCTTCCGTTTGGGGTAATCTTACCGGGATGTGCTTTTGCAGTAATGCAAAGGTGCAAAGCTCCTGGGACAATGTGAAGAAATCCAAAAATCCACTTTGGACAATTTGCTAAGATAAGGATGTAATGGAGAAGTTAAAATGAACTACTGTCGAAGAGTCGTAATACGAGATAAGCGAAATTGGATCGATGCGCTTAAACCAAAAGGTACAAAATCTGGCTATAGTGGCTCGAACTACATTATAGAAAATGGACATCAGATTTTCGGCTCAAAGGTAGCTCCTAAAATATCCACAATTATTCATAGCATGGAACTTGGTAAGCCCTATGTATTCCCTATGGGTAGAAGTCTCGTAAGAGATGACAATGATACAGAGGGTAAAGGATATGGAAAAAAGCAAGTGGCGGCTCGTAATAAGCTGCATAGAGGTATTGCCTTGATCCGAAAGGATGCTGACTTTCCATTGGTGTCCCATTGTATGAACAGAGACAAACTCAGGAATATGAGAAAATCAATTACGCCTAACGGCGAGATGCTCATAAACACAAAATGTTACTGGGCTGTAAACTGGAATTACAAAGGCAGAGTTGAAAACTGCCGCCCGATATTAAAGGGTTATGGGCTGCTTGAGCCGTATGCGGTGAAAGTCGCAAGTACGGTTCTGAGAAGAGGAAGGGCGGGTAACCGCTCTTCTTTATTCGACAATTAGTTCGTTGCTTTTTTCTCTGTGTTCTCTGAGAACTCTGTGGTTTTTTTGAAATATTCTTAATGATATGCTCGAAAATCTCATCGGGTAGCGCGAGGATTTAGGTTGCTCGGGGGAGCGCTTGAGCGCCGGATTTTTATAATTTGTATGTGATTATATTGTTCTTAGCATTTGCTCAATATAGCATGGCGAGGATTGGGTTGTTTGGGATTCGCGTAAGCGCGCCGCACTGTGTAAATATATGCTGCGCAAATGGTAGTCAATCTATAATTTCAAGCATATAATCTTTTTTTAGCAGAGATGTTATTTCATGAAAAACAGACTTAGCTCTTGTTAAGGCTATCGAAGCCTCAATTTCCGTAAAATCTTCAGATGGAGTTACCACTTTTCCATCTTTAATAAATGGATATCGAGATGCACTCCATTTTCCCTTGAACCACTCCAGTGAATCAAGGATATTATAGAAGACTTTACGCTGATCATCCATTTTTTCAGGTTTAATAAAATATAGAACAAAAAGGTCTGAAACATCATGATCTCTTGAGAATATTTCCTTCATTTCCAATAATGCCTTAACTATCTTCTCGACACATTGTTGAGAATGAAAAACAACATACGAAAATGCTTTTTCTTGCATGGCATCTTGTGCTCTTCCCAGATCATCTCTGGCTATCTTCCAAAAGGCTAATGCAAAATCCCGGTAGAAATCTTTTGTATGTCCCAAAGTTTATTTCCTTCGTAATATTTTATCCTGGTTTCACTAATTCTTTTTGTGAGTTTCTTAAATTCTTTCTCAAAAAAACCACCCTTATCATATAGTATTTCTATTCCAAGTACCAATGTTGCAAATAAGGGTGATATTCTTTCAAAATTATCGAGTGCATCATTCCTGTTTAGACAGATAGTATCGATCTTCTTTCCGAATTTCATTAGAAAATCAAGCCTGAGGTTCTTAACAATTTCTTCCTCAACGTTTTGGTTTAATACAATAATGAAATCTACATCAGATCTTTTAGTGGCAATACCCCTTGACCTTGATCCAAAAAGCACAACACTGACCAAATTCTCCCCAAATTCTTCAATGCATCTTCTGGTGAAATATTCAGCGTCCCTCAGAATATCATTTGTGCTAATCATTGCGTCCTCCATTCATATAAGTTTAAGATTTATTTTTTCAATATATTCTTTTATTGCTTATATTGCCATATAACCTTTCTCAAAAATAGGTTGAAACTTCGTTTATTAATTGTTTATTGAATACTTCAGTGCTTCTATCCCCAACAAACTTGACCATATCTTTCGATGGTATGATTCATCCCCAGCATGGCGCAATATCGCGTGATATACCCATCCTCCTTTCGATAAGTATAATACAGCGGCTCAGTCCCCGCGATCTCCCTGTCCTGGAACGGTTCTGCCAACCGAAAAAGCCAGTCCCTCGAAGGAAGGATATTGTCAGAATCGATAAGAGCGATGATCTCATTCTTTGCGTGCTTCACACTCGCAGCTTTGCCTGCTTCACCTGTTTTAAGAGGATTTGGATATATCTTATCAGTGTATTTCTGGGCTATTTCAATAGTGCTATCGGTCGATCCGTCGTCTGCGATGATGATCTCGATGTCTCCATTGTAGTCCTGGGTTTTGATGGAATCGAGGCAGGATGAAAGGGTTTTTGCGGAGTTGTATGTTGGGGTTATGATGGAGATGGAGGGGTTGCTTTGTGGTGTTCCATGCATGCTTGTTTTTGATACCATCGTTATGCCAGTCCCGGTTGTGCTTTATGATTATTAAGATTATTAAGTCTGTCGATCTTGATTAAGGTTAGTGTCCACTTAACAACGAACTCAGACGAACTCAATACTAACTCACGCCACCGAGTTCGTTTCAGTTCGTACCAGTTCGTTGCTTTTTTCTCAGTGTTCTCTGAGAACTCTGTGGTTTTTTCGAAATATTATAGAAGACATGCTCGAAAATCGCATCGAATAGCGCGAGGATTTAGGTTGCCTGGGAGAGCGCTTGAGCGCCGGATTTTTATAATTATTATGTGATTATATTGCTCAGCTTATGATTTTTCCTTGTCCCTTAATTTCTATGAAACGCTCAGCTATCTCTACCATGCCTTTTTTCACAGCATTTGCTCAATATAACATGGCTGAGTAGTTATTGACCGTCGTATTGATCTGACTGAAAATCGGACTGCCAGAGGCTCTTGATGAATTGTATAAGATAACGAACTCTGATATGGAATGGTTATCCAATCGTTCGTGCCTCAGTCATACTCATTTTTGATACCACCGATACAGTCGATCCCATCGACTGATATTATTATAATATCTATAATTAAACCTGTCGGTGTTTGATTTGTTTGTTTTGTGGGTTCAGTTGGGGATAAGAAATAAATCGGATAGCGCGAGGATTGGGGTTGCATGGGAATACGCAGGCGCCGATGTTTTATATAAATAATTAGATTATATTGTTCAGCAATATGCTTCCAATTGCAAGATTCGAACCGACGAAACCTGTGCCCAACTTCTGTAATTTATCACTCTACTCTAAGGTCAGCTCTTCCTTTTCTTTATCAAAAATAAGTCTAAATCTATTTATTACATCCCTTCCCAGCAGGGACGGTATCCTTAATGTTCTTATTAACTCTTCATTAGTCATTTTTTCTATTGGATGCTTTCCCACCATGACAGGAATACCCATCTGAGCGCTGCCAATAATTAGGGATGCATCTTCTATCACATAAGTGCTGATAGAACCGCCAACGCCGCTTAAATTTTCTTTATATTTGGGCAATTTATCATAATCCAGATCTAAATATATAGCATCTTTATCCAGCAATGTTGTTCTGCTCGCTCCAGTATCCACAAGGAACTCTACGGTCTCATCGATATCCATCGAATTTGAGATTAAATGAACGTTTATAAAACCTGAACCATTCCTGAAAAATCCACTGATCAAAGTATCATCTCGACAGGTTTATCACTTGCATATCCGATGTACACGCCCTTGGCGTTCATGGTTTTCTTCTTAACCTTCATTGAAAGCTGCTTTAAATTCTCATCTACATCTATTATTTTCTGGTTCCAGACAGCTACAAACCTGTCCCTGTAATTTTTAACAATATCCTTAAAATTCTGGGTAAACCATTTCTGATTTTTCTCAAATTCTTCTAAATGGGCTTTGTGTTCATTCATCTTCTTTCACCTTCTTCAGACACATTCACCTATCTTAGTATTGACATAATTACCTATAAGCACAGCGGGTCGTTCATCCCCAGCATGGCGCAATATCGCGTAATATACCCATCCGATAAGAATAGTACAGCGGCTCAGTCCCTGCGATCTCCCTGTCCTGGAATGGTTCAGTCAAAAGGGTTACGCCCCTTTAGGAAGGATATTGTCAGAATCTATGAGAGCGATGATCTCGTTTTTCGCATGATACACACCCGCAGCTTTGCCTGCTTCACCTGTTTTAAGGGGATTTGGATAGATCCTATCAGTGTATTCTGAGCTATTTCAAGAGTGCTGTCGGTCGAGCCGCCGTCTGCGATGATGATCTCTATATCTCCTTTGTAGTTCTGGGCTTTGATGGAATCGAGGCAGGATGCCAGGGTTTTTGCGGAGTTGTAGGTGGGGGTTATGATGGAGATGGAGGGGTAGCTTTTTTGTGATTC
>JAUSDC010000191.1 GCA_030650845.1 Candidatus Methanoperedens sp. | reverse complement strand
AGGATATAGAACCTGGTCCAGAATCAATTGCCCAAGTGAAGGTTCCGGCCATTGTGGCACCGTATTGATCTTTAAGTGTTGCAGTGAACGTTTCATCTGTTTGTAATTCACCGGTATTAATTGTTATTGGACCTGCTGGGGTGACACTTAATGTTGTAGCTACTGGTGCAGCTCTCACATTAACAATTGCAGTTCCTGAAACTGTTCCGATTGTCGCAGTTGCGGTATCAGTTAGACCACCGACACCTGCAGCAGTATAAAGTCCTGTGGAAACATTTATTGAACCTGCTGCATTACCGGATGTATGATTCCAGACAAATCCTGTTTCTCCAGGCATTGCAGTCCCATACTGATCATAAGCAGTAGCGCTAAATGGCAATGTAAGACCAGCTGTTACATTTCCAGGATTCGGTAAGACAACAATGCTTGTCACCAAAAGTGCTTCACTGCTGCTTAACAAGACATTAGCACTACTTGTACCAATCGAAGCTGCATTAAAGTCTGCATAGCCGAATAGATGGACTGTTTCGCCGGTGGCTACTCCACCCCATATTTTTTTGGGATTGGTAGTGAGGGCGGTTGCAGTACCGGCATTATTTACTTTATTGATCGACGTTACTATATTGGGACGAATTACATCAAGTTGAGCATAGAAGTCCTGTGCTATTCCTCCGTTATTTGTGATATTTGCATATCCATTGGGATTAGTAGGTTGACCGTTTGCTGGTACATTTTGGGCTAACCTAGGATTTCCTCCAATACAATCCGCTGCTACGACCCCGCAATGTTGGGATGCATTGAAGGTCATTGGATTAGGACCATTAATTGTTACAGTAAAAGATGTATCAACATTTACGATATAACTTACTGGAAGTGTCACAGGTGTTCCTGAATTTCCAGGAATTGCTAACGCTGGAGATGATAGTATCATCACGACTGACAACATTATTAATATTTTATTATTCATATTTCCTCCTATTTATTTTATTAACATTCATTTAACATACTAATATTTTTAAAAAATTAATTTGATTTAATCACGATCGGTATTATTTTATTTGTTGAAATTATTTATTTTAAAAATCTTCTCGTTTTTTACCACCACCCCCTCCTCTACCTTCCAATCATAAGAAAGTAATATGATTTATTTAACATATTTTTTCACCTATCCTCTAATAGAGTCTCTAAAACTGAGACCACCTATATATTTATCCAAATGGCATTGAGGTTATTATACTATAAATAATTAACGACTATATATTTAAAAAGTTTTTACAGTCCTACCAAATTGAAAAAATAAAAACTCTTCTTATTAGAAAACTATCTGGAACATCCATTTCAAACCATTTTCCAGTACCGGCAAAATAGTGTGGTTATCTGAAGGAGCTATGTAAGTAACTGTGATCACCCAGTAATAATAAAGAAGCAATATCATTGCCTCAGCCAGTGACAATGCCATGAAAAATGTCATGGATCTGTCAAGATACTTTTTCTTATTGACAAAAAGTTTTATTAGCGTTATGACCAATAACATACAAATAGTGAAAAAAGACAGGGAATAATAAATTTTCATAAATGGCGGAGGATAAATAATTATCAGAATTGACGCCAGGATAATTGCAAAAATGATAGATAGAAGAACGATTTTCTTCAAGTTATTCTCGATAAGTTCCCTTACTGCATTAATTCTAAGAGCAAAATACAGTAATATAATATACAATACGAGCAAATATCGATATTCAAGTGCCATTGGAGTGTCTCTGACTATTGAAAGAAGATGATCTTTATATAATAAAATATATATTATAAAATATAATCCAAATAATTTATCTATATTATCAAGTTTTATTCTCGATCTGATCCTGTCAACAATAAAAGCAAACGCTATAATAAGAAACGGACTTATTAATAAAATGCCAAAAGTATTCCCCAACTTCAATATCATCATATATGAAAAAATATCAAAAAAACCAGCTCTTATGTCAACATTCCATATGTATCCAAGTTTACTCAGGAGTTCGGTCTGTTGCACTTTGAAAGGACTTTCATTAAGTGTTATCATATTCTTCTCGATCTGCATTCTCATAGGAGTATCCGTCAAAGGATGTTCCTCTATGATAGAGAACGGGCTCCCAAGGATCAATTGATTGAATGTGAAAAAAGGTATGAGAGATACAAGGATTATTGCAGAAATCACTGCAATATGCCTGATGCTGCGCCTGAAAAATAACATATCCATTAGCAGTATTGACACCATAAGCGCAACCCCTTCTACAATACGAGTCCAGATGCACAGACCTGCGAGGGCATAAGCATAATAAATGAACTTATTATCCTTTTTTTCCGTATATTTATAAAAACAGTAAAAAGCCAGGAGAGTCAAAAATACAGTAAGAGAGTGATGTTTCAGCGTTATTGAATAAAAGGAAATTGGAGTTGCGAAAATTGTAAACAAAGACGCAAATATCGCGATCTTATTACTGAACATATCCCTGAATAAGAAATATACTGTCAAAACCAGAAAAGAAGAAATAAAGATATTGGTAAATTCAATTGATATGATCTCCCCCCATTTTGGAAAATATATCGGCTCAAAATAACGCAAATTGATAACTAATAAGATAATATATGAAGCCAATCCTGCAATGGCAGCATTCTTGTTTTTCCATATTTTAGCAGAAAGATAGACAATTATCCCGCCGCTTATTGCCCAGAGTTGCAATAAGAACAAATGAGCACCATATAAAGAATCTATTAATCCTAATAAAAAATATACTGGCAAGGATAAAATTAGCAGAGAATAGCTGAATTTCCCATAGAGGTGGTCATTTACAGTAATATATATCCCTCGTTCCACCTGTACCTTGGCAACCTGCAGGTCAAGATTACCATGTACCAGGTTATAGAACTGGGTCACGATCACCCCTTCATCTGAAAAGAACATGCGAGTTCCAGCAAAACTTATGAAAATAAATAATGAACTAAAAAATAATATTAAAGGAATTTGGTTCGAATTCAATAATTTGACGATTTTTTTATACATTTTCTACGATTTCCTTTTTTTAAATAATATTCACAAAGTTTATAAACTTTGTTCACAAACCATACTATCTATATCCAGGAAAATGAACTATGTTAAATCTAAAAACAGTTATAAATAGTAATCCAAAAGCTGCAGGGTCAATCATGTTTTTGATCGGTGGCTTAGCAGGATCAATGGCACTGAAAATGTTAGGAGATGCAATATCCTCCCAATCTGTTCTAAAGTACCTGTCAGATACTTCACTCATTATATACGTTGGATCTATCATTATCCTTGCTTTTATATCCTATATACTTATATCTAAAAGCTATACACTGCTGACCCCCTTCATCAAATAAACGTGGGGGGACGATATCATGAAATTCAACATCGATCTAATAAAAAGAAGAGTAAGCGAAATAAAAAGTTCGATCGACGGGCTGGGATCGCTTGCATTGATGGATAGAGAAATGTTTCTTTCTGATCCTAATGCCTGTGATGCGGCAAAATACAAGTTGCTTGTGGCAATTGAAGCAACACTTTCCATTTGCAATCATATAAATGCGAAGATCTCAAAAAAAGTCCCCGAAACATATGCCGACTGCTTTATAATACTCGGGGATTCAGGAGTCATATCTTCTGAACTCGCAGAACGTCTGGCTAAAATGGCTAAATTTAGAAACATGCTTATCCATATTTACTGGGAAATTGATGATGCAAAGGTATATGATATTATAAATCAGGATTTGAATGATTTAAGAATGTATATAAATGATCTAAAAAAATTTTTCGGCAAAGAACTATGAAGTTTAAGTTAGCAAGCCAAGAAAAAGAAAAAATAAAGAAAAATTTAATAGAGATAATTCAAAATAAAGAAGAAGTCATATTTGCTTATCTGCATGGAAGTTTCCTTATTAACGGTTTCAATGATATAGATCTGGCTTTTTTTGTTAATGGAATTGAGGATATCCTGGATTATGAGATAAGCGTTTCTCTCGAGATCGAAAAGAAGATACATTTTCCCATAGATGTAAAGGTCTTAAACTCTGCACCTCTTGGCTTCAAGTATGAAGTCACAAAAGGAGAACTTCTTTTTAGCAGGGATGAAGAGATAAGGACCGATTTTCTCGAAAAGGTCTGGCATCAATATCTGGATTTTAAGCCTATTGAAAAGGAAATATTGATGGATATGATGGATTAGAGATCGCCAATTTATAATATTGGGTAAAATATGAAAAGATACTTGCTCATTTTTTTTCTGATCCTCTTTTCTTCGGTTATTGGTTGTATTCAAGAAACACGATCAAGAGAAATGATCCCTGGAAGAGTGATCTCAGAAGAACTGATCGCTGAAATTGAACCTTTTTCAAACATCCCGGAAAATTTTAAAATCAGCCCTGACAGCAAACATTTCGTTTATCTGGAAAAAGAAAATGATAAGGAATTTATTTTCCTTGATGGAAAAAAAGAAAAACAATATGATAATATTGAGGGTTATACTTTCAGTCCCGATAGTGAGCGCCTTGCCTATGCTGCAAATGAGAGCGGAAAATGGTTCATGTTAGTGGACGGAAAAGAAGAGAAAAAATATGACAGTGTGAAAAATTTCGTTTTCAGTCCTGATAGCAAGCGCCTTGCCTATGCTGCAAATGAAAGCCAAAAATGGTTCATGGTGGTGGATGGAAAGGAAGAAAAGCAGTATAACAAGACATCAGAACCAGTATTCAGCCCTGACAGTACAAGATTAGCCTATGCAGCAAACGATGGGGAAAAATGGTTCATAATAATAGATGGAGAAGAAGAGAAACAATACAATATGAGTTTAAGCCTCACATTCAGTCCTGATAGCCAACATGTAGCCTATGTTGCGCAGGATGAAAATAAGATGTTCGCAATAATCGATGGAAACGAAGAGAAGCGATACGATAGTGTTCTGACGAACACCCTCATGTTCAGTCCTGATAGCAATCGTTCGGCTTATGTTGCAAAAGAAGATGGCGCCTGGTTCGTTGTCGTTGATGGAAAAGAAGGGAAAAGATATAATGATATCCAGAAATATTCTCCTGTATTCAGTCCTGATAGCAAAAAGATAGCTTATGCAGCACGAGAGGGAAATACACTGTTCGTGGTGGTGGATGGAAAAGAAGGGAAACGATATGACAACATTCTTAAAAATACACTTACTTTCAGTCCTGACAGCCAGCGGTTAGCTTATGCTGTGATAGATCAGGAAAAGTGGTTCGTTGTGGTGGATGGGATAGAAGAGGAACGATATGATGAGGTTCAGAAATATACGCCTGTATTCAGCCCTGACAGCAAAAAATTAGCTTATGCAGCAAAGCTCAACGATAAATGGTTCGTTGTAGAGATAAATAATGAGAAAAAAATTGATCAAAATTCCATCGTCCTCAGCCAGGACAGAATTATAGTTAAGAACATAATAGACGATACTAATTGTATGTCCTCTTTGCGCTCTTTGCGTGCTTTGCGGTGTTCGTTGCCAGAAAACCAACATTGGTTGGAAGACCCCAATGGAAAAGATAGAAAATATGAAGGAACTGTTTCATTAAGCTCTGCCAATATTGATTTAACTTTTCAAAACAGTGACCACGCGAATGCAATTTTTGAAACAAAAATTGGGAAGGAATATGATGGCATAGTTGAAGGATCATTATTCTTTAGCCCCGACAGCACACATCTGTTATATGGTGTTCTTAATGGTGACAAACAATTCATGGTCCTTGATGGCAACGATGGAAAAAAATACGATGTTATTATTTTTATCTATGATGGAGGAGCAATAGTTTTTGATTCCCCAGATCGTTTCCATTACATTGTACGAAATGGCAGAGGCTTTTATCTCGTGGAAGAGACGACGACATTATCTATATGACAGGTAGAATAATGAAAAAAATAATTTATAAATATTCCCCGATCATCATCACAATATTTTTATTCATTTTATTAAATATACCTTATGAAACATCAATACCCTATAATGCTACTGAAATTTATAATGTAGAAGAGCCATATACAGATTTTAATTATTATAATTACACAGTTACAGAACCATTCATAGAATATATACCTCTTGATTATAACGTATCAGATGCTCAATATGAAAATTATGTTTCATCACCCCCTTCATATTTATGGGTGAATATCAATAATACTGACATGCAGGGCGGAAATTTTGCAGTGGATTTTCATGTCAGCATAAAGGACGAGGTAATTCCTTTGATCTATACGATATCTTCACCCGGATATTATATTTCACCTGGTGAAACCAGAACCATTAAAGTCAGCCTGAATCAAACCATCAAAGAATTCAAATATGATATTATACCGCCAACCAAAGAAATTACGAAATATAGGAACGTAACAAAGCAAAGAACTGAGACGAAATATCGTACCGTTCAAAGAACACGTCAGGTGGTTAAATTTAGAATTGAAAGATTGTCATTATTTGAACGGATTTTTAATGCATGATATGACCATTCATTCGTCATTGGTTAAGAGAAAAACTGAGGGTTCGCCTATTCAGTTAATTTTAATAATCGTTCAATTATGTCTCTAACTTTTCGTTGATCCATTCGATTATATTTCACGATCGCATCATGCGTTTCTGGGATTTTCCGCAGACATCCCTTTAGAAAATCGAGATCGCCATGCTTTTCTCCAAGAAAATTAAAGTCAAGTTCGTGCAGGGACTTTTCAATTATCTGCGGATCCGGATCATAGGGTGGCATATTTATCAACCATGGCTTTTGTAATATCCCGTCCACTGTACCCTAATCCTGCCAGATCCAGAAGCGACTGAGATGGAGAAACGATCATTATCCCTTCTTTTTCTCTTGTGTCCGCGAAGACGTCTCTATCCGGTGCATATATTCGTGCTTTGATGCCCTGCTTTTCGGTCACTCTGAATGTGTTCTTGAAGAAATCCATCTCATTTTTTTCAAGATAAAGATATACAGCATCATGCCTGATGGCATAACCTGTGTATAATCCTGCAGCCGTATAACTCGTAAAAGCGAACTTGATCCCGTTGTTTTTTAATATGTGGGATATATCTGAAGCTGCCTTAAAAGCATCCTGATATTCAATATTGATCTCATCTGCGAATAGATTCTCAAAAGGTCTCTCCCACGCGACACCATTTAGCAGTTTGTTGGCATCCGAGATGCTTACATAATTTTCCTTCCTGGTAACAACTCCCTGGCTTAAAAGACTCTTAATAGTTGCATGCGCCCAGCCATAAGAGACGTTCTCCAGTAGGGATAATTGCCGAATGGAAGTCATTTTCTCTGCCAGGAGCCTGGTAATTACCTTCCATGATTTTTCTGATGTGACTTTGATCTTACCCGGGGAGTGATCATATTTCTGTGCTGGCTGCTCAATATTTCGAGGGATAGTAACTAATATTATATTGGTCTGGTTTGCGATCTTTTCTATTTCTGGAGTAAATACATTTCCTGCAATCACTAAAAAGATACCGGATATGTCTTGATTCTCATTTCTGAAAAGTTCTTTTAGCAGAACCAGCTGTGCAATTGTTTCGATACTTGCTTTAGATTTTACTTCTACAAGATACCTGTTATTGCCATCCTCGATGACCATATCAACTCTTATAAGGGTCGAAGTATCTTTTAGAACTTGTTCTTCTTTGACCACGGCGCCATCGCTTAAGTTCAGTTTTGCGCGCAAGATCTCAAACAGTTCCGGGTTATTGTCTGATATGGTCATGTATAGTTATCAGTATATAGTGATAAGTATTTAAAGATATCAGTGATATATATCATTAATTAATGATACTTATTTAAAGTAATCAGTGATCAGTTCACCTTGATTAAACTTCATCTGTCATCGGTTAAGGATTTTAACATGCTTGATTTGTATAGTTATTTCGATAGTTATTAATTTTTCATGTTTTTCAGGATTAGTTTGAAACGAGAACACGGATGACACGGATCAGACGGATTTTCACGGATCCGTGCGCATCCGTGTCATCCGCGCCATCCGTGTTCTATTTCATGATTTTTCTCTTAACCGATGACAAATGGATTACACTTCCATTCATTACATCATTCTCTGATACATTTATTGAGATAGCATTGTTACCATATTTTAGCTCAAATCCCAATGATCGTGTTTTATAAGGACTATCGTTAGAATAAGGTATTGTAAATTCAAAATTTCCATTTTCATCGACCCTTGCTTCCTGCTTATATTCAAAAATACGTCCCTGATTTGTAATTATCTTTCCTGAAATATAAGCAGTATCATTCGGTGATGCATATCCTGTGATCTTTGCTCCTTTAATATATTCAAAAATTTTAATATTTTTTGTCAATTTTTCGAACAGATCATAATGCATCTCTTCTGATTCGTAGATCATCCTGTAATTCTTAAGTCCATTCCCATCAAAAACATGCATTCTTGCATACATGGTTTCAGAAAAATTTCGATTGGGAAGATTATTCTGATCCAGATACAGAGCAATATTCTTATCTGCAAAACTTGCAACTGCAAAGAATGTCCCTTTCAATATAAGTTGATCCCCCTGCCTGAACTTATTCAAACCCATCCTGTGGTCCACTATCACATACCTTGCTTTGCGCTTATCCATGATCGTGTTCGCAAAAGCTTCGTCCTGCGCAACAAAAAACCGTGCAGCTTCATCTCCCCCTATCTGGAAATTATTAGCCACAACCGGACGTTTTGAGATATAGAGTATCCAGTTCCCATAATCCCACCATGTCATTATGCCATATTGCGGCTCATTATTCATCTCAGGCTCATTATTCATCTCAGTAGTGTTATATTTCGGCTCAGGAGTGTTATCTCTCAGCCATACAAGGGAATCATACCAGTCATCCGAAGGTTTGGGTGGGTATTTTGACAATTCATATGACATTGATAAATTTGGGACAACAAGGAACAAAATTAACAGAACATATATGAGAGCAATTAGAGCAGACATATTTTTTTTTAAATTTGATCTGAGTAAAAATGATCTGACTTTTTGTACAATTTCATCACCAAAAAAACCCGACAACATTGCAATATTTATTGAAAGCGTGTAAACAAAACGTCTCTGGAATAAAGCAAGAACAAGTACTATCAAGGTCCAGACCAAAAAAAATAGTTTTCCTTTATCCATACCTTTTCGATAAGTGAATAAAAACCAGACAAGCCCGATTATCGCAAAATAAAAACTGAACGTGAATGCATTCCATACTGGATTGCTGAAAAATTGCCATCCAAGGAATGTTCCATCATACGAAAAAAACAGAGGTTGAGCCTCAACGATCTGTTTTAATACAGGTGCATCCCTCAAAAGATAGCCAATGCTGGTCGAAATACCCTGATATAAGGTTGGAGCGCCAATATTTATAAGAAAAAGTATAGATGCAAATAGAATTATCAATAAAGTAGGGTAATAATACCACTTTTGTTCTTTCATTAAGTTAGATAAGTATCCAGACAAAACGATCATCATAGCACAGATCGCCAGAAAGACGGGCTGAAAATAAGAAAGTGTTCCTGCTGTGATCGAATGTTGCCATGGCGTCCAGATATAAAAAATCATGATAACTAAAATTGCTGAAAGAAATGAGACCACTCCTGTAAATATAAGGTAATTCGACCTGTCGTTGGATCTCCTATCAAATATGAACTGAACAATAACGTATGATAGTATGATCCCAACAAATATCGGAGCACCCAGCCACGTCATAAAAGAGATACCGATAAATATCCCTGATATTATTGCAGGCTTTAGTGAACCATTATCTAATGATCCTATATTTATTGACCTTATATTTAATGATCTTATGAAAAACAAAAATGCAGTGACAGAAAGAAATACTTCCGCGATATGATGGTCAGTGAATCCAAGAAATGATATCTGTGCATGCCCTGGTAATACTGCAACCAGAAGCGACCCTAATAATGCAACTCGTTCGTTAAATATCTCCTTTGTAATAAAATAGACTGCCATTATTGAAAAAATACCCAGTGCAACTGGCAAGGATACCCCTACCAATTCAACAAGGTGCACTCCAGGTTTTCCAAGCCCCAAAATTATTGAGATAAGGGCAGTCACTTGATCAAAGAGTGGTGGCCAGCCCACAAGAGCACCGTAGGGATAATTGATGTATCCATCAAACAGGAATGTTTTGGGGAATGTATCTATATAAGAAAATACCCTCCACATATGGTAATAAGGATCAGTTTCAAGGAATACGATCCTATCATGTTCAAGAACCTGCGGGTAGGTCAATAATCGTATAATTAATCCTGCTAAAAGTATCAGTATCAATAAAAAGTAATTCTTAAAGAATTGAGGTTCCAATCTTTTTTTCATCTTAATAGCTCTAAAGCATATACTGTATATTACTATTTAAATTTTGTAATATTTTAAACCGCAGATGTGTTATTATTTTGGATATATTCTTTCGACTACTCTTCGAGCCAGTGTTCTCCTTCGCTGTCGTGGACGCAGATATTTCCTTTGCCAGAAGGAGCAAATCCGTGGAATTTTTCAAGAAGTGCTATCGATTCACGGATCTCAGCTATGTATCTCTCCTTGAGTGTTTTTGCCATCTTCATGGCATCCTCATTACTGATAGTGTTTCCCAGACCCTCGCATTCAGATATCATAATGCGCCCATCAAGCAAATAAAAAGGATATGTCCTGCAAATATATGATCTACATTCGTATATTTTACACAACCCCTTATCCAGGAATGTGCAGTCCCCGTTTTTTGTTACTCCTTTTTTTTTCAATATCCATTCAAAAGTATGTATATTCCCTGCATCATCCCTGTCATCTGATGGGGTTGGAATTGCGATGTCCTTCAATTGAAGTCCGGTTTTTTCAGATATGCGCCTGATCTCGAATGGAAAGATGGATACTGTATTGTCGCCAAAGTCCCCCATACAGCACCTGGCGCACTTCTGACATTTATATCCAATAGACATTATTTTATCGGCGATCTCACTTTCGTCTATTCCGACAGCTTCATCAAGAGATATTTTCAATCGACTTGTTTCTTTTTTCATTGAGTAAAACAGTAAAGCTTTGGACGTCACCCCAAAGCCTACAACAGATTGTTAGGTTGGTTCAACGGTAACTGAATAATAAATGGTATCTCCAAATTCTGTATCAAAAGTAAAACTTACTTTTTTTATCATTCCTTTTTCAATATATGTCACCTGTTGTTGGTTCATAGGTTGTTTGTCTGGAGCTTTTACTTCAACTTTTACTAGAACATCACCAGACTCTCCTTGATTCTCTATGTCAGCGGTTACAATTGTAACACTATTTAAGCCTTGCAATGTTCCTTCAGCATTTTTTGAAAGAACAACGGGCTTTGACGACGAAACACACCCTGATAATAAAATCAGTATTGTTATTAAAATACTTACAACTATAATTTTCTTATTCATATCTATAACCCCATCTAATTTAAGAGTGGTAGAACTGTTTTCAGAGGACAGTTACCCACTCTGACAACTTTCTTTCAAGTTTTATTCTTATTTAAAGTTAACGCCATGCACCACCCTCATATTCTATAGCATCGGAATGGAGTTGGAAAACACCATCAAAATTTGATAGTACCATCTACAGATATTGTTTTTTGGCAAAATGATATAATATGTATAGGTACATACTATATCATGTAAAACTATTTCTACTGCGAAATCTTAGAC
>JAUSDC010000190.1 GCA_030650845.1 Candidatus Methanoperedens sp. | reverse complement strand
TTTATCAACAGGAATCTGTTGCTTCACTTTTCTTAATGGTTTTGTTTCCTTTAATGCAGAACCATGGTCAATGGAGTAATTGAGATATCCTTTGTCTGTAATTGGCTTGCAAGTTCCACACGCCCTCCAATTCTCTCTTCTTTTTTCATCGAGCCATTCTATAGCTGCAATTTCATTTTCAAAAAATATCTTGTGGACACTGGTGTTACTTTTAATGACCCAAATACAAGATGCTTTATGAAGAATATTATATTCCTTACCGCCCTTTCCACTCCCGGAAAAATCATTAAATATGAATCCTTCTCCTGCCTTATGAATTACTTGAAGTTGTGCATCGGTTTCAATATCTTTCATAAGATTTCACAAAGTCTATGAACAGGTATCAGGTCTATATAAATTATGGAGGCATCAAGCATTAATGTTAAACAATATTGACTGATTTATTTTAATATTCCTTCCTTTTTTAATCTAAAAAAACAATCAGCACACGCTCTCACATCAACAACCGCATCATGAGCCTCCTCAAAATCTTTATCGAATAATTTGAAATATAATTCTGATAATGACGGCCATTTATAACCATACGATCCAGGGATCTTACAATAATCAGTTGACCTTTCCATCGTGCAGATTTTTGGAATTGAAAATAATCTACTTTCGATCTTTTCTCTTAAAAGTTCAGCTCCAACGACTTTTTCATCAAAAGCCATATTGTGACCTATCAGGAAACTTGACCGGCCGATCGCGGTTGAAAAATTGTTAAGAACTATATTTAAGGCAACTCCTTCATTTTTTGCCATTTCGGTTGAAATTCCATGGATATTTACCGCATGTTCAGGAATAATGAAGTCCCGGGGTTTAACGATATAATTGGAACTTGATAGTATTTCTCCCGAATTATCGCATTGTAGCCACGCTATTTGAACCAATCGAGGCCAATTATTCAGATCTGTTACAGGAGCTTTCCAATTTTTGGGTAAACCGGTTGTTTCGGTATCAAATATCAGGTAGGATGTAACTGCTCAACGCACTTCGGAAGATTGCGGGAGTTAATTCGAGGGTTCATAATTTTGCCTCAGTTCATGGGTAATACATTTGCAAGAATAAAAGCAATTAGATAGCGGGGTGAAACTATTATTTATGTAAAATTCCTTGTAATAATAACCAACATTACAATACCGCCAATTAATATCGTACCTATTAAAGTTGGAATTATCATCATAACAGGGACTACTATAATATTATTCATAAACAGCCCCCCCACTTCGTTTGTCCCTACATTAAGAATTGAAAATATTTCTTGTGCAACTGTAGTGGCTAAAATTTTAGCCGTAATAACATACGGCAAGAAAAAATAAGAAATTATTGATTTCCCAAAAAAAGTAGTATTTGGAGCACTATCTACGGAGCTCAAAATAAGAAATAATCCATTCACAAATCCCCATACACCACCGACTATTGCGCCAATTTTCACAATTTTCTTTAATTCATATTCTTCATTCATATGTTACATCCCAAATTAAAGCCTATCTTAATAATATAATCCCTTCTAAACGGAATATAAGGAGGGATCACATAACTATGTATCCTTCTGAGAAATAGCAGTCATATCAGTATCCGCACAGGCTTCTCTGCATCCTTCCCCTCATAATCCCGTCCAGCCGTTCCTCTGTGTACCCGAAGGGCAACAGCATACTCTCGGTAGCTCGCAAGAGGTATTCATAGTATTTCGCCCTGTCATACTGTGTGCTCTCATCGGCAAGTTCTGGTATAATCACCCGTTTCTGGTAATTTCTGGATTTATGATCTGTTATTATGTAGTGAATGGTCTGCCCTGCCAGTGTCTCTATCCCCTCAACTTTCAGTTGCTTCACTGCAGCCATCTGATTATTGAACTGCCTGTACTCATCACAGCCTCTGGAAACGTGTGTCTTGAATATCAGGTCGGAAAGAGCACATTCGTTATCAAGCACTTTCCTTGTGTATTCCCGCAGCACCTCAAGGACTTCGGGTATCTTCATGTAAAACTCAGAAGCATTTTTCGCCTCCGCAAGTTTTCCGAGCATGGCTTCCTGCAAGTTTCTTATGAGCGTGGGCGTATCACTTCTTCTTGTCTCTATTCCCCGCACTTTCAGTTTACCGTTTATCATCACACCGTAATATCGGTTCAGTGCACCCACTCCATTTGATTTGTTGGGCAGGAACACAATCCACCTGAATTCGCCTTTAAGTTCAAGCGGTATGCCTATATCCTTAGTCACGATTTCACAAAGCTTCTCAGGATTTCGTCCCTTCACCCAGAGACTGTCAACAATACCGTGCAGTATCTCGAAACCCATACCGTCTGCAAGTTCTATCGTGCGAAGCAGTATCTCCCGTCCGTATGCAGTTATGGATTCATGGCACTCTATCCTTCCAAAGCGTGCCTTGTTGAATCCCATGTAACCAAAACTCGTCACCAACAGCCATTTGAGCACGTTCTGCTTCATCTCATACTCCTCTGCTCTCTCAGGTTCGGACATGATCCGTTTCTTGTACGTCATCCGCCTCTCTATGAGCGGTTTCAGCACCCTTGGAATAAGTCCGATATGCTGCTGGCAGATGTTATAATGCGTAAAAGGCACACGCTTCTGGGAGTCTGGACAACAGGTGCACAGCACGGTTTCTGGGGAGATGTTATGATTCACCATTATGTTGGGAAAGAGGGATGCAAAATCCACCTCAAAGGCATTCTCATGCAGTCCTACTTTTGGTTCTATCACCAGAGCACCCCTGTCTGCTATGAGGAGTTCCTCGGCAGTCTTCCAGTATTCTGCAAGGTTGCGCTTCCACGGGACGAGCACGCCATCACGCAGAGCCTGATTGACCTGCAATGCGGTAACTGCACTGCCTGGACTCAGGCGTGACAACTCCTGTAATGGTATCCCTGTTATGCGGGAAAGGTCTATCAATCCAAGAAGCCCACCTTCCCTGAACGTGAAGGACGACCTGTCAAGATGCAGCCGTCCTGCCAGTAAGTATCCCTTGGGTTTGTAGAGTATCCTGCCGTAGCTGAAATATGACTTTCCTCCGCCTTCATGCAGGATATCCTTCTCCCTTCCAAGACTAAGGTCGATATCGTGTAAAGCTGCGCGGTGATGCAAATATGGCAGATCAAAACTATCTCCCCTGTCTGTCAGTATCAGGTCAGGGTCGGCATGAGCGACCTCAACGTTAAGGTTATTGATCATCTCCGCTTCAGAACTTTCCTCAATCACGCAATCACCAAAAGCAATCCTGCCGATGGGGTCCTCCATCGTGATAATCCCTTTATACCTGCCTGGTATTACCGATAATTCCATGCTGACAAGTTCGGGTACCTCATAGTCAAGGGCATACTGGCTGTCGTCAAGAATATCTCCCTTGAGTATTGCAGCGGGAAATAGATTGTATTCGATGAGATACTGCCTGACTGGATCAAGATCGATGTTGTACAGGCTGCATCCTTTAGCCTCAAGCATCGAAGCAATATCGTAAATCGAAATGGATTCTACTTTAGCGGATATTACTTTTTCAGGACTTCTGCCAAGCCAGGTACTTTTCTCATCAAAGCACGCATCTTTCACTCCGGGCAGGCTGGCTATCTGAGGCAGAAGTTCGGGTTTTCCTCCCACGTATATCTTCGGATAATAAACCTCGTGCACCGGCTGGCAGCCTTTATCGGTCTTAATCCATTTTGTTATCTTGCTTTTTTCCGGATCGTACCTGATATCCAGCAGGAACATTCAAAGCCTCCCGCAGTGAGTTAAGCTCTTTCTGCTGCTCCACAAGTATGGATAAGAAAACAGCATCCATAGGGTCAAGTGCAGGTGCAACCGTGCAGGATGATGCATGCTCCCTTGCCTTGTTCATGAGGCTATCAAAGGCAGCCTTATCCTCGCCGCGCAGCGCCCTTCTGAATACTGAAAGCTCTACGATTATATCCTCAAGCAGGACACGAAATGAAGGCACTGTTCTGCCCAGGTAAGTCACCTCCTGCTGATTCAGATTCCTCAAAATCAGTGAACCTCATCTGCCCAGGCTGTACAGGCATGTATTCAAAGACATACCCGTCATCGATTATTCTGATGAGTTTCTTTGAGGGCTGTTCGATACGGATAACCCTGTCAGCCCTGGATGCAAGTAGTCTGTCCCCGTCCCACGAGCCTCCGAAACTTGTTATTGCTGTAATGATTCCAGAAGATTCGGTCAGAAGTTTCAGGTGTTCAACCAGCGGTTCAAGCAGTCTCCTGCCGTCAGAGCCAGAAAAGAGGGTGGGTAGATAGGATATAGCCAGCACGGCAGGATTCCACTGCTCAACAGCATCATGTAATCCGTGTATCAGGGCATCCATCTGGTACTCGGTAAAAGCACGGGCAACATGGATCCTGGATAGCACTTTTCTGGGCTCTTCACCGAAGGACTTTGCAGTCTTTGATAAGGCATAGGGATTAAAACTGTTCCCGCCGTCCACAAACATTGCATCCCTGCCAGAGGATATGACCGAAGAAACGCACAGTCGGAACAGAACATCTGGCACAAGGCTGGACGAACCCTCGACTACTGTTATGCATGAAGGCTTGAAGCCCTGAAGGTCGGTGCAGGGCAGCAGCGGTGTATGAGTGCGGGGACTGAGGCAGTAAGACATATTGTTCACATCCAGAGGGAATTACTGGATTTGACGGGCAATCTTAAAAACTATTGGAGAGCGATGTGAAAGTATTCGTGTGTGAAAAATCAGAAAATAGGGAAAATCCCTAAATAGTATCAACACTAAAAATTCGTATAATTACGAATAATCAAAGGAGTTGATAATCATGTGCAGTGTTGGCGATATGTTTGATGTAGATATTTCGGGTGATGCTACAATGAGTGAATATGTATGTGGTGATTGCGGAAAGGAATTCAAGGGAATAGGAAAGAGCCTTCGTTGTCCTAAATGCCATTCCTTGAAAGTATCTAAAAAATAAAACTTGGAATCAGTCATTGGGAGCATGATAAAGTATGAGCGATAAAAAGATAAACTGCATTGATTGTTACAAAGATTTCATTTTCACAGAAAGTGATCAACAATTCTTTGAAGAAAAGGGATATAGTGAGCCAATTAGGTGCAAGGACTGCCGGAGTAAAAAGAAAGCCCAGGCGAAAACCACTGGCTTCAGGTGATATTGATTAAATTGCCATGACCTCAATCGAAATAACACAACAGCGCCCACGCATCAACTTCTTCAAACTCAATAAGGTATATTATTTCAAGCACTTCTTCGATGACCCTGAACTATTCCGGGAACTTGAACCGTATTATGAAAAGGCAAGTTACAGGTTCAAAATGGCATCGGCTGGAGCCAGAAATAAAGTAATGAAGCTCTTAGATAGGAAAGGCTTTGACCCTAACATAATAGAATACCCCGCTCCCTATACGGTGGAAATAGGCAAGTACCAGAATTACGGCGAGCTTCTCAAGAACTCAGTAGAGAGTTATCCGCTACGGGATAAAGTGGTTCTCGTCATGAAGGATCTGGTGTGGGTTGAACAGGCTTTGGTTATGGGTGCTAAAAAGCAGGAGCAACAGTAGCAGCATATTTTTAAATCAGTGTGCACAGCCGATAGTATATTAGTAAGACTTATATATTATAATAGTAGATATAATGATAAGACAACGAATCGTTGTCAGGGTATGAAAATATGGTGAAAACAAAAAGTAAGAGCAGTAAGAGCGTAATAAGAACAAGATGTTTTGTTCTAAGAGGGAAGAATGGAAAAGAAGCTGGAGTATTCACAGGTACCCAGCCACGGCAGGCAGCATTAAAAGCCGCTAACCGCAGCAAAGGAACAAAATCAAATCCAGCTGAAATAAGACTGAGGGAAAGAGGAACCAAGAAAATCCATATATTTAAAGGATGGAGAGCACTCGTTTCCGCTCCGAAAAATAAACCAAAATGGATGCCTGATAAGATCAACAAGCCAAACGTAAAGAAAGCAGGAGTCGAAAAGCTAAAGAAACTTTAGATTACAATTTTGAGTGGGCTATTTCTTTTTTTCCTTCCTCCCGTATATCTTCCAGGCACTGTATTGTTTTGTTGTATCGCTCTTCTGAAAGACAATAATACTTCATAAGCTGCTCCCTGCTCCATCCTGCCTTTAATTTGTCAGAGAAAGATTTATTCATTGTCCCCCTCCAGGCGTTCGCGCTCTATCTCGCGCCGCTCCCTGTTAAGCTCTCTGATCTCGCGGTCATGGATCCTTACATCTTCATCAAAAAGGGGGGCATCTTAAACCCCTCCAGTTATGTAATCGGCTGCCTTCTGCGCTGCACTCGCTGCCTGGATCACCATCTTGCTATCGTTCTTGAGTACCTTGATCCAGCTCTGGATATATGCCGCTGCCTGCTCCAGTTGTGGAGCATCGAAGATACCGGCGCGCCCTGATAAGAAGGATGCGCCCATTTCCGCAATAAGCTCCTCCTTGCTGTAATCCTGCTGGCTGCCTGCCTGATGTCCTGTGAGCTTCCTGTTGAGCCTGTGCGCTGCGCCGGTTGAATGGGTGAACTCGTGGAACAGTGTCTTATAGTAAAATTCAGGCTTGACAAATGTCTCAGGCTTCGGCATGTTCACGAAGTCTTTTTCAATTGCATAATATGCGCGCTGTTCGTTGTGAACCACTGTCGGCGCGCCGTTATATCCCTTAACGATGACTTCGGCTGCCTTAATAGGATTGAAGGTACCGGTCTTGATGCCGTATTTATCCGCGCTGAGCCCTTCGCACTGCTCGAAATTAAATACGCTGTAATAACGCATTACCAGATGGTCTTTAAGTTCATCTTCCGATACTTCACCGGGCTGCCTGCCATCGTCCTTATGAGCCGGGGTGAACTTCTTCCAGAATATTACCTTTGTGGACTTCTCATCTTTCCTGACACTTCCCCCAGCTTCCTGAGCCTGTTTATATGTGAACCAGAAGGGATTTGCAAAACCGCGGACAGACAACAAAAAGACATTGATACCGTTATATGGCTTCTTGCTGATCCCGTTCTGAGGCATGCCTCCAACATAGGATTGATGCCAGGGGATTACCCCAGCGTTCAGTTGCTCAATTATCTGCGCGGTTATAATATCGTAAACCTGATTGCTCATAGCGCCACCCCTGCAGCCTCGAGCTGCCTTTCGATCTCCCTGCACCCTTCGCACCATTCCGCCCATGCCTGATTCCCTGACGCTGTGAACGGGTTAAACTGCGGCGGGTTTGCTGCTCTTTCATGCAGCAATTTGTTCAGATTTTCGACATCGATACCCTTATTTATTTCGCCTACATCTATCATATGTTCATTCCTCCAAGACAGGAATGAGCCGCGCCTCCGGGTGCTCAAACACCGCGGGGGTTCTTGCTCATTTTCCTTAAATCACTATACGCAGGCATACTATATATAAAAAACGCAAGCGGTGTGAAAGTATTCAGGCGCTGCATAATGAAAATTAGATTGCAGTGTGGAGTATTCCCCCCACATCACACCCAATCACAAATCGTCGTCACGCGGTTTGCTTCTTTGCCGCACTCAAAGAAGTTTCTTTTGTCAACTTTGTGAAATGACAAAGTTGATTACTTCGCCGCCCCGTGCGAAGTTATCCCCTCTTTTTTTGCCAAGCTTTTTTTCTGGGAGAGAAAAAAAGCGCGTAAGAGGTTCGGGGATATCCCCGTACCCAGCCTCAGCGGCGCTTGAGCGTAAGAGAGCAACAAGCTACGGCAGCAACTTCAACGTCTAATAATGCTGGAACTCACCTTACAATTATCAATGTTCATCTTCTTTGTTGATTACACAAGAACCGCGATTACCCGCTCGCCCCGGCGGGTTATCGCCCAGCCCCCCGAACACCTGGCGCACTCGTTGTCCGGTGCGCCTGGTGTACGGCGCCGTGATTGAAGAATAGACCGCTGTAGGATATGAGTTTATTTTTACATTTACAATTTGATCTCTTGAATATATGCATACAAACAAACAAGGCTGCCGTCCGTGTTGTGGGGGTCAGAGGTCGGCAGGGGCAGCCCGTAGGGTTCGCCGGGCTCTGACTTGCGAAGCCCCCACGTTCCTTATTGACTCAGGCTTCTTCGATGGGTTAGCCATGCGCGCCCATGTTCAGTGAACAACTTTAAACCTGAAGATCTGTATGCTTTTCCCATACCGGCGGTTGTCGGAGCATAGCGACGACTACCGCCCATGCAGCAGGCGAATTACCGCAAGCCCAGAGGCGTGCCTGAGTGAGCGAGCGCTCGAAGCGAACGAAGGATGCGGTTATTCGCCGTAAGCTCATCCCGGGCAACCACGCCCCGGAGGGCGCGCCGTTCAAGTCGTCGTCGTGGTTTAATGAATGATTCTTAAGATAGATAGCATAATTTCAGGAGTGGTTGAAGGAAAGTGAGTAGAGATTGTATTCGTGATAATAAGGGGGCAGCGCCCCTTATTATTACAGGGATATAATTTTTACTCTATAAAGAAGAGACCCTGAATAACTTGTTGATGAACAACTTCAAGCGTGAGCAGCGGCACGCTCAGAGCGACTTTCTGAGCACCAACAGGATCGAAGACTAACAATACATGGGTGTGGTAAAAGTATTGTACTTACCATTTTATATCTGAAATGGTAAGTAAAGTATTGATCTCCTATGGCAAAACAAGCAATTTTGACCAAAAAACCAGCCATTTTAACAAATGGTAAGTTACTCACTATCAAGCGACAACGAGTTTTTTAAGACTCACCGAAAGTGGTTTCCTTTCAGTTAATGCGCTCACTTTTAAAATAGAAAAACCAATAACATTTCCCTTTGTATCAACTTTTTCCATCACAGCATCGTTTTCTGTTTCCTTGAAATATCCTGCCTTTTTCTCAAAGAGGACTTCAAGGTAATCACCCTCTTTGTCATACCATATTTTTATTTCTTTTTCCATAATATAATACCTTTTTTAATCGTGTCTGTGAAATATGCAGTGATAATAAACAAATCACTTACTAATACTTTAACTACAACACATAAATACTTCTCATTGACTGGTGTGGTGTCATAATGCTGATAAAATAGCTCAACATCTGGATCTGTTCTTGATTTAACGATAACATCGGGATTGGCAAGGGTGTTCTGTATTTTATCAATCTGTCCGGACATTTCCGGATGGTCTGATTCAATATGATCCTTCCGCTCAGATGACAATCGAATTTGCCGATTATGAATATCATTAAACCATTTCATTATTGCATTAATCTTCATGCAACTTAACTATTTCAATTCTTTCATTAGATTCAATCAGCACTACCATTCTTCGAACCCATGCCCGGCATTGTCATGGTTAAGTTCCAGCCTCATGCAAAGCCATGTCATCGTGAATCCTGTCCGACTCTCTCTATTAAAGGACATTTCAGGATCATTTTCGTCTGTTTTTACATCAATTCAATAGCTTTTTGTCCTAATAGATACAAAGTAGGACAAAATGAAACTTCAATCAGACCGATATACAACAGGTGAAAAGGCTCTCACAAGGGAAGAATACGATAAGCTCGTTAAAGTCATTACGGACCTCCAGGACGAGCTCATGATCAGGTTAGGGATTGCTACAGGCCTTCGGAGGGAAGATCTGTGTAACCTTGAGTGTGACAACATTAACCTGAAAGACAGGACGATGCTTTTTTATGAATCAAAGAAATCTCGTAATAAGACTGTAGATCTTCCGGACGAAATAGTATCTCTTATTCATAAATTCTATAATACGCTGGATAAATCCGAACGGAAGAAACGAAGATACTTGTTCGATTATGTTGGCAGGACCGCGTACCGGCATTTTAACCATTGGTGCAGAGTTGCAGATATCCCTGAAAGACCGATACATGCTTTGCGGGCGACTTGTATCAAATTTGCTCATGAGGCTGGATGGAGTGACGAAGCCATATCGAAACTTACAGGGGATAAGATCGCCACAATACAGGAGCATTATAGAACTCCTTCAGTTGACGAAATGAGGCAATTAACACAGAAAAAAGCGTTTGTATAGAAGGTTTCATCCAGCGTTAGTGGAGGGTTGGTGAAGTTTTTGATCATATCCAACCTGAGAGAATGCTTCACTCAATTCTCATTTACGGGGCAAAGAGAATGCGATATGAGCGATGATTCTAGAAGGGGCAAAGTATTGACAAGATTGAGTTAGCAAGAGATTTTATCGGTGTTTAACTATAAAGAGATAGGATTTATGGAAGGATGAAAGATGGCCAAAAGCTCTAAGAAAATATCAATAATGAATGATGACAGCTCTATTATTGGTTACGATACCGTCCTGTCTGATGTTATTGATCTACTCGAATCGGCGCGTAGAGCCTCAGCGCGAACGATCAATTCAATTATGACAGCGACATATTGGGAAATAGGGAGACGAATTGTTGAGTCTGAACAGGTTGGAGCGAAGCGCGCTGAATATGGTAAGAAGCTGTTGAAAAAGCTGAGTGTCGATCTGAAAGCGCGATTTGGGCGGGGATTCTCTGAACGTAATCTTGAACAGATGCGGCTTTTTTACGTTGGCTGGCCAATTTCGCAGACAGTGTCTGCGAAATCTAATGGCGCTATTGTCGAGAACATTTTATTGAAGCGTTTCTCTCTCCCCTGGTCACATTATGTTCGTTTGCTCTCTGTGAATAAACCTGATGCTCGCGCCTTTTACGAAGCTGAAGCCCTGCGCGGTGGATGGTCGGTGCGCCAGCTCGATAGACAGGTTTCGACACTCTTTTACGAGCGTACGCTGCTTTCCGAAAACAAGGCAGCAATGCTTAAGAAAGGAGTAGAGGCAAAGCCGGAGGATGCTGTAACTCCGGAAGAAGAGATAAAGGACCCGTTCGTCCTGGAGTTCCTGAATCTTAAGGATGAATATTCAGAAAATGATCTGGAAGAAGCACTCGTCCAGCATTTGGAAAAATTCCTGCTTGAACTGGGTGGAGATTTTGCATTCATTGGCAGGCAGCGCCGCCTTCGCATCGGCGACCAGTGGTTCCGTGTCGATCTTATTTTCTTCCACCGAATCCTGCGATGTCTTGTCATCATTGATCTTAAAGTGGGCAAATTCACTCATGCTGATGCTGGACAGATGCACCTTTATCTCAATTATGCCCGTGAGAAATGGACACATAAGGATGAGAACCCGCCGGTAGGTTGATTCTCTGTGCAGAGAAAGATGCGGCTGTTGCCCGATATGCTCTTGAGGGGCTGCCAAACAAAGTTCTGGCAGCTGAATACCGCATGGCTCTACCGGATGAGAAAGTACTTGCTGCAGAGCTTGAGCATACACGCAGGATGCTGGAAGGGCGCACGATGAAGGCGGAGTAATAAATTCGTCAGTGGATATGAATCCCATTCCACTGATCAATTCCTTACGCTGGGCGAATGCCCAGCCATTTATCAGAGAGTCGTCCGGGGCGATACCCAGGCGCCGGATAATGTTGATTTATTGTTATTTCTTTAGCATTTCCGACTTTTTCAAGTTCGGTAAATACGTATTTTTCATCGAATCTTACTCTCGCCATTGTATTTTGTACTCCTTCAGCTTTTCTCTGACATACGCCGGGTCAGGCATGTACGGCGCTTGTTGCCGCTCCCATGTATTTAACAGTTTCAATAGGCTCACGGCTGTATCTTCCACTCTGTATCTTTTTGCGATCCTGAGAAAAAGAGCAGTGTTGAGTCTGGTCTTCAGGATATAGAGTATAACATAGGTGAGGTTCCTCCTGCCGTGCGGGTCAGCCACAATGGCATGTACCGCGATTTCTTCTCTGGTCAGTGTTCGTGAAGAATAGAAATAATAATTCTCGGAAAGCATGAGCGGGATTTCTTCAGATATCGAGGTCAATCCCGTTGACTTCACATTTTCATGCACAATCTCGCCTTCAATAGAAAATAGAAATTCAAAACCTTTTACCGCAATGAAATTAGCTCCAGGCGATATCTCCTTCAGTGTGGATACTGCAAAATAAGAACAGTAATTCTCCAGGAATTCTTTTATATCTTTAAGGTCCGGCGGAAGCTCATATTCATCATTTCTGGACAGCAGCATTGCATGTTCCTTGAATTTCCTGATCCAGCGCCAGAGAGTAGCCCGGGATACCCCGCTCTCTTCCTGCAAACGGGCAAAATCCGCACTTCCGGAGATCAGGACCGACAGGATCTGTGTGCCTGACCCCTGCAAAAGCTCATCAAGTGGCATATAGCTGCGCCTCTGGAGAAGGGATTTGAGCCTGGAGGCATGCAGGCTGCCGGATAACGCCACTTTCTTTGTTATCCCTTTTTTCGAAACTTCGACAAATCCTTTATCCTTTAAAGAGGCTACAGTTCTGGAAATATAGCCTTTTGTGACGCCGGTTTTTTCTGCCAGCTCCCTGATCGAGAGTGTCGGCTCAAGAAGACTTATTATGCGAAGTTCAAGTGCTGAAATATTGAAATTCATTTAGTATCATTTTAGTAAACATGTATATAAGTAGTTTACTAATATGATTCTATGGGTTCCTATCGATGTGCAAGGAACGAGCGCAATAAAATATTTGCTTAAGAAGGGATATCAGCTATCATGATGATCGGAGTTATTGGAGATGTGCATGGGGAATTCTTAACGATTGAAAGCATTATGAAAGACAATTCTGAAATAAAATGCTGGATTTGTACAGGCGACCTTGCAGACAAAACCATGGAATATCTCTCCCCGCCAGCGCCTCTTTACTGGATAAGCGGAAACCATGAGAACTGGGACGAAATCGAAAAGATGGAAAATGGGATTCTGAAGATTCCAAACTTTATTCATATGATAAATGCCGAAACCGTTCAGCTTGGCAAGACGAGAATTCTTGGAATGGGAGGAAACTATTCCCCGACATACTATGGTTTCAAAAAAGCCGAATTGCCAAAAAGTAGAAAACGGCATTATGTGAAAGACGAGATTGAGAAGTGCCTGAATACCAGGAGTATTGACATATTAATTACACATGAGGCACCTTCCCCTTATTATCGTAATGGCGAGGATATTGGAAGGCAGGAAATCACCGATATTCTCAGGGCAACAAAACCCGGAATCCATTTTTTCGGGCATCATCACAAGTTCGGCGTTTTTGAAATCGAAAAAGGAATAAAGTCCGTATGCCTTGACAAACCGAAAAATTCATGGATCAAGCTTGACACAGAAAGCTTTCGGTTTGAGCAAATAATCACAGAGTTTCATTTTTCAGGAGGATTTTGAGTTCTTGGACAAAATTAAACCTAAGATAATTTATGCCGAAATTGAGTATTACCTGCATGGTTTCGGCGAGAAAGAGATAGAAAATAACGAGATATATGCTCTGGCAAGAACTCTATCAGATGAAGCCCTCCCGAGCTATCAGGATAAGTCTGATACGATATGGGAAGGTTTTTACCTGCCGGTCAGAAGAGAAGGAAGAATAATAGCCCTGCCGTTTGGCATTCATGAATACAATAAAGAATTTTTCGTACAATTTCATCTTCTTAGAAATCTGCACATTAAAAATGGCGAAAAAGAAAGCGAAGAGTTCTATAAAAATATCTTTTCAGAAGCGCTTGGATTCATCCCGGTGATCAAAGCCGATGAAAAGATTCTTCAAAAACTCATACCTTATGATATCCGTACTGGCAAGATCAAAGGATTATATGTTCTGGATAAGGCACTTTCAAACAATAGCAGGGTAAAGATACTGAAAGATTATGCACGGCATGTCGAAGGAAATCCAGAGATAAGGGGGATTTCGCTTAACGAGTATTTGAGAACAGCAGGCATCTGTTATGTCGCAGCATTTGGGAAAAAAGCAGAGAGCCTTTCACCTCTTGAAATGTATAAAAAATGGGCTGACGGAAGGGATGGTGGAATGCTTTCCATCAAAGATTGGGACGATAGTAAGGAATTTAAGGATTGGCTTGATAGCGGTGGAAAAACAGCCGGGCACCCGTTTGAAATAGTGTTCAGCTGGCACAGGCATGGGATTCACCTATATCCTCCATCTTCCTATGAGCCTTGCTACAATCTTAGAGTAACAAATTATGCATATGCCGCAGAATTTGTTAAAATGTCAAAAGGGCTTATTAAAGAAAATGTTCCTTTCAGTGCGCATGATCTTAAAAATGTCCTGGATTATCTTGCCGGAGAAACTTATTTTACTGTAAATGGCTACGGCGAGCATAACTTTCACTATATACCTTCCAAAGAGCACAAAAAGAAGTTTTTTCGTTATATCGAATGGGATGAGATAAAGATCCCGAAATGGAAGGTATGCAACGATTTTTTATATGAACGGTAATTTCTTAACAGAATTTTAACCTCTCAACAAAATCTACTTTCAGACCGATCTTCCATCCGAATTCATCTTTTCTTGTGTAGATGCATCCTTCTTCTTTCAGCCTGGCTATCGCTGATGGAGCATCTACCGCGCTTATACCAGTTTCATCGCAAAAATGATAGATGTCATGGAAGTAGCGATACTTCTCCCCTGTCCTCTCATAGTGCTGCACCAGTACTCCTACTACTACTCGTTCAGGTTCAGTGATGTCAGAACGATTTGTGAAAACTGTCAGGTTCAGTTGATGTGATTTTTTTGGAACTGTGTAAAGATGTGTTTCACAAGTGTTTACTTTGTGTTTACTTTGTGTTGTACAAGTGTTTACATTATTATTATTAATACTTAATATTAAAAAACCAAAAGACGTAGCCTTCCAGCCCCATCGTTCTTTTCTCTCAAAAATACCTTTTTTCTCCCCTCTCCTACAGTATACCCAAACTTCTCTTATGGGTATCCCGGTATGGTCAGAAATTTCCCTCGTAGTCATTCCACCGCTGTTGGAAAGAATACCGAGGATATCTATTGTTTTACCTCTGAACTTGCAGGGATTTGAAATAAAATTAGTAGGAGTAGGAGTAATGCTGGTAATGTTGGGAACTTTCCTTTCCTGACAGTTATCATTTTCAGACATATCTCACATCCCCTCAAGTTAGACTGGAAATCCTGATCCTCTCATTGAACTTCCTGTGTGGCAACGATCGCCTTTGCCCACTCAATTGCCTTTCTCAGCATCGGATTCGTATTCTTTGCAAGTTGATATATCTCCTCTGGCGCATTGGCATACATCTGAACGAGCGGGTCATTACGGAGTGTTTCAAGCTCATGTTTTGTCGCCATTCTTATCCAACCCCAATATTATATTCGGCGGCTGAGATGCACTTATTCTCCACGCCACAGCCAATATCTAACCTTTTTTTATCCGAGGTTCTCTGCGATTTTATTTGTTTCATAATCCGTACGTGTTATAATACATAAGAATGATTTAACATTTTCGGTGGCTCCAAAAATGGTATAAGTCCTTAAAGCGAAAAATGGAGACGCAATAAGATTCTTAAATAAGCTTAAATTAATAAGAAATAATAAATAAAAAATAGGATTCGTGCAAGAATTGAGATAGTCCCGGACGGATTCGAACCATCGTCTCCGGCTCCAAAGGCCAGAAGGATTGACCGCTACCCTACGGGACTGCATCTTAAACTCACAATTAAACTACTTATTCTTTATGCCAACATTTTTACTTTAAGGAGTGCATCTTATCAATATGACTGAGGAGTTTTGTATAGTTCCTGACACAAGTGTTATCATCGACGGGAGAATAACGGCGAAATTAAACGTTGGGGAATATCCTGGAGCCACGGTTTATATCGCAGAGGCGCTTGTATCAGAGCTTGAAGCCCAGGCGAATAAGGGCAAGGAAACGGGTTTTAAGGGACTTGAAGAATTAAAAGAACTCAGCGAAATGGCAAAAAGAGGGGAGATAAGGATCGAGTTCACAGGGAAGCGACCAACACTGGAGCAGATAAAACTCGCCTCATCAGGCGAAATAGACTCCATTATACGCGCGGTCGCAGTGGAGAAAAAAGCGCTGTTCATTACAAGCGACAAGGTTCAGGCAGAGGTTGGGCGCGCCAAGGGTCTGAACGTGGAATACCTGTATCCTGAGCAGGAAGAGCTCAAAGAACTTCTGATCAGCGAATTTTTTACGGATGACACACTTTCAGTGCATCTCAAGGTCAAGGTGCCTCCCATGGCAAAAAGGGGAACGATAGGAAACCAGAAACTTGTCAGGATAAGGAATGAACCATGCACAGAGCCGGAACTTCATGCTATTGCAAGGGAACTGATCGTTAGGACCAAACGTGATCCGGATTCGTTCCTGGAGATCGATTATACCGGAGCCACAGTATTCCAGATAGGCTCAATGCGCATAGCAGTGGCGCAACCCCCATTCTCTGATGGGATGGAGATAACTGCTGTAAGACCGATCGCGATCGTGAGTCTTGATGATTACAGGATGGGACAGGAACTCAAGGACAGGATCGTGGAAAGACAGCGCGGGATCCTTGTTGCTGGACCGCCAGGTGCGGGAAAATCCACTTTTGCCGCAAGCATCGCAGAATTCCTTTACAGGCAGAATTTTATCGTGAAAACCATGGAATCGCCCCGTGACCTTCAGGTGCCTGATGCCATAACCCAGTATGCTCCCCTTGAGCGGGACATGGAAAAGACTGCAGATATCATGCTTCTTGTGAGACCCGATTATACTATATATGACGAGGTCAGGAAGACAAAAGACTTCCACGTGTTCGCAGATATGAGAATGGCAGGCGTGGGAATGATCGGTGTGGTACATGCAACAAGGGCTGTGGATGCTATCCAGAGACTTATCGGACGCGTGGAATTAGGGATCATACCGCAGGTCGTGGACACCGTGGTCTTTATTGAAAAAGGAGAGGTCGCAAAGGTGTACGATATCGCCTTCACTGTAAAAGTTCCGAATGGCATGGTTGAGCAGGATCTTGCGCGCCCTGTGATAACTGTTGCTGACTTTGAGACACATACCGTGGAATATGAGATATACACATATGGAGATCAGGTCGTGGTCATGCCAGTTGGTGAGACGCAAGGTAAGCGTCCAGGCATGTGGGCTCTTGCTGGCAGGGAAATACGAAAAGAGATGCAAAAATATACACGAAGTACCGTGAACGTTGAGGTTGTTTCAGACACAAGCGCTACTGTGTACATGGACGAGGGAGATATAGCCGGAGTTATAGGTAAAGCTGGAAAGAACATAGACCTTATCGAGAAAAAACTCGGGATACATCTTGATATCAGGGAAAGGAAAGCGGGAAGGGAAAAAGTAGAACGGCCTGAAAAAAGCGAGATATCAAGTTTTGCCCCAATGATCGAGCGCGGAAAGAAGCATATACTGCTCCACATTGCAAAACTCACAGGCGAAACAGTGGATGTGTATATCGGAGATGATTATCTTCTGACAGCGACCGTTGGGCGAAAAGGGGATGTGAAGATCGGAAAGGACACAGAAGAAGCTTATAGGATACTTGAGAATCCAACCATGGTCACCCTGAGATTAAGTGGCGGGAATTAAAAGAAAAAAATCTATCATAATCCCAATTGATAAAACCGCAAAAACTAAAGAATTGATGATTATGAAACTCTGAAAACCATTCGAACTATCGCGATATTTATGCTGAATAGGTACATGAGTCTGAATAGCTGAGAGACTAAGATATTCAAGGAATGAGGATATAATGAAAAAAGAAGACGTACTTATTGAGATTTTAGGAAACAAATACTCAAGGGGAATTCTGTCCCTGACATCCAGGATGGAATGTTCGGCAATTCAACTCTGCCATGAACTTGGGATCCCACTTACAACAGTATATAGAAAGATAAAGATCCTGGAAGATACCGGTTTTATAAAACATGTAAAGACCATAATAAATCTATCAGGCAATGAGGAGAAGTATTATCGTTGTGTGATAGAAGCAGTTACAGTTAATTTCAACAAAGGAATGCTTTCTATTAGCACGCAAATGGAAGATTGTAATGATAAGATAGTAAGGCTCTGGAAAAGGTTCAATTACGTGAATGCTGATTAATTTGGATTCAAAAAAGTTGATTGGATCTAGATTGGATATTTAATAATATATTTTTTTATAGATTGTGTCAGTACTTGCTGATTTTGTGCCATTGCCATTTTTGGGAACCATCAATGGTTATGGGTTATGCACTTTATTTACTGTGAGGAATAATGGAAATGTAATGATTTCACGCCATTAAAGTTGTGGACAAAGTATTGATACGATGTTCATAACAAGGGGAAATCTTACCGATCACATTCCTGGCCACGGGTCGAGGCTTGAATGCAAGCTGATAAAGGCACTGCATTCTGTTTTGAATATGTGTTGCGGATGTGAAAGGGAACAAATATAAAAAGAAAAAAAGGAGAAAAATAAATGAATAAAAGAATAACAATCGGGCTATTGCTGTTAACGGTGATAGCTTTGATAGGAATACCACAGGCATTAGCAAGTGATACCTATCCAGCTGAATTCACTGCTCAGTATCCAAACACCGTGAACTCAAAACTCAATTCTTGCAGCACCTGTCATACCTCTGTCCCAACAAGAAATCCATATGGTGCAGCATGGAGAACCGCTGGATATAGTTTTACAGCGATAGAAGGAGCGGACTCTGATGGAGATGGTTATACAAATATAGTGGAAATTAATGCGCTGACTTTCCCTGGAGATGCAAATGACTTCCCTATTAGCAATAATGCCCCTGTGGCAGACAACGATGCCTATAGCACGAACGAGGATACCACCCTCAGCGTAATTGCTCCAGGTGTTCTGACAAACGATAATGATGTAGAGGGCAGTTCATTGACTGCGGTTCTTGCTGCAGGTCCATCACATGGCGCACTTACCCTGAATGCAGATGGCAGTTTCATCTATACGCCAACCGCTAATTTCAATGGTTCAGACAGCTTCACTTACAAGGCAAACGATAGTACACTTAACAGCAATACAGCTACAGTGTCGATAACCGTAACGGCAGTAACACAACCAGCCAATCATGCACCAGTGGCATCCAATGATATCTATAGTACGAATGAGGACACGTCTCTTATAGCAGCACCTGGAGTTCTGGGGACATGGCTCTTAAATGGAGTATTTACTTACACACCCAACTCTAACTACAACGGTCCGGACAGCTTCACATACATGGCTAACGACGGAACTGCAAACAGTAATGTGGCGACAGTTTCGATCATAGTAACTCCTGTGAATGACCCGCCGGTAGCTGTGGTCGATAGTTACACTACAAATGAGAATACAGTTCTCAATGTAGCAGCTAATGGTGTTCTGACAAACGATAATGATGCGGACGGCAATCCACTGACTGCAATAAAAATGAGTGATCCATCGCATGGTTCACTGATCTTGAACTCCAATGGTTCGTTCACATACACGCCTGTCACCGGATATAACGGTTCAGACAGCTTCACATACAAGGCTAATGATAGTGCACTTGACAGCAATATCGCAATTGTGTCAATAACCGTAAAGGCATTAACCCCGCCGCCACCAACAACAGAAAAGTCCAAAGTTACCTTCACTGTAACTGACAACAGGAATCACCCAGTTAAAGAGGCAAGAGTATCTTTTAATGGAATTACCATCAAGACAAACAACGACGGTAAGGCCATATTTGATAACGTTGCTCCAGGGGTTTACTCATACAAGGTAAAAAAGGAAGGTTACACGGAGATAACCAACAGTATCCTTGTGGATGGAGACACAACTATTTCAGTGAAATTGGTGAAATCTAAGGAAAGAGAAGAGCACGAAGAAGATGATGAACAAGAAGAAGTAAGTTCGGAGCACGAAGAAGAGGATGATTAAACCTCTGTAAAGTATGTATGGAAAAGTAACAACTTTTCCACCTTTTTTTATTTTTCGGTTATTCCAGGATATATCGTATTTTTAGCACATTATTAATAAAAGCTGAACATCTTAGCACGGGTACATGAAATGTCAGCGATGCAACAAAAGCGCGGTCATTTACCAGAAATATTCAAATGCTCACCTCTGTAAACTCCATTTCATCGAAGATGTCGAAAGAAAGATAAAGCGCGATATCCGTAAATTCAAGATGGTGCAAAAGGGGGACAGGATAGCAGTTGCGTTAAGCGGCGGGAAGGACAGCATCGTTCTTCTTTATGTTCTGCATAAGATATTCCAGGATAGAAAAGACCTGGAACTTTCTGCGATCACGATCGATGAGGGGATAAATGGATACAGAGAACATACGCTTGAAAATGCAGTGAAGCTGACAGGCGACCTTGGCATCCAGCACACAATACGTTCGTTCAGGGAAGGATTTGGCGTCACTCTTGATGAGCTTATTACGAGAAAAGAACATGCGGCATGTACCCTTTGCGGTGTGCTTCGCAAAAATCTGCTAAATAAGACCGCAAGGGAGCTAGGCGCAGATAAACTTGCAATTGGTCATAACCTTGACGATGAATCGCAAACCATTCTCATGAACTATCTGCGCGGCGACATTGACCGATTAAAACGAATGCTTCCAGATGCAAATCAGCCAGGTCTTGTAATGAGGATAAAACCGCTTCGAAGCATCCCGGAAAAAGAGGTCGCTCTGTATGGATTCTTAAACGACCTGCCCGTAAGCATTGACGAATGCCCCTACGCGGGGCAGGCCCTGCGAAATGAGATACGAGAGATTATCAACAATTATGAGGTAAAACATCCAGGTACGAAATACTCCCTCCTTGGAGGGTCTGAAATTATCTCAGAAGCGCTTCGTTCTCCTGATAATCAGATATCAGTATGCAGGATATGCGGTGAACCCGGGAGTGATGATATTTGCAAGACCTGCAGACTGCTTGGAAGAACATAAAAAATAGTGAGCGATGCCGCACCCTCATGCAGCATCGCATATTTTTCAGTTTATCTCCTTCTTATTTCTTATTTTTTATTGTAACAGCAAGGATTGCAAGCAGCAGTGTCATGATCCCGGATATTAGGTCAAATCCAGGCATGTCCACCGCCGCTCCCGGTTTGCCTTTGAGAATATTATCAGCTTTGACCTCAGCCTTTTTTATCAATTCTTCAGCATACCCGGGGTTATGTTCTCCTTTGCTCCTGTCTGCTTCCACAAACTTCATATTGAACCGTGCTTCGTTTAACACACGGTCGTAGACTTCACGTTCAGGGCCACTTATCGTAGCTGAATATCTGGCTGCATCATTGACCTTTATCAATGTCCTGTTATAATGGTCCATAACATTTTCCTGGTGTTTTCGGACGAATTTCTCTGCTTCTTCTGCTGAAGGATATCCATCATGGCATTCCAGGCAAACCCTGAAGTCTATTTTAAAGGTATGACCTGTGATCGCCTCTAATTTCATGCTCTCGTTAAACTGCCTTGAATAACGGTGGCAGTCTTCGCAACCTGCACTGGGCTGATAGAAATAGGGATCTGTATCAACACCACCGACACTTTGCCTCATCTCAAAACCGGGATGAAAGGCAGGACTTCCAGGTTTTTCCCCATCCATGTTATGACACGACTCACAAAGTTTTTTCTTTGGTGCCCTGAGCATTTTACCGTTCTTAGAATCATGCACATTATGGCATGCCTCGCAGGTAAGACCAAGTGTGACCTGATCCAATGTAGGTTTTTGATGCTCCCCGGCAGTTATCCATTCTACTGAATGGCATTTCAAACATGAGTCTTGCGCACGTGTGTCATTCTTGACAGTTGCAAGAGCCCTGGCATGCCCGGATATATTCCACTCCTCATAAGTTGGATAATGCTCTCCCTGGTGACACCTGCCGCACATACTGGCACTTAGATTTACGACCATGCTTTTTGTTGTCAAATTCATTCTGTCAAGGATGTTCTGGAGATCTTGCGAAGATCTATTTTCCTGTGAATAAATGATCTTAGTGACCCGTTGTGCGATATTTGCTGAAAGATCCCCAGAATTATGGCATTCCTCACAGGTTATGTCTTTGAACTTATACGTCTTTGTTTCTTTGTTGTATCCTGTAACATGGCAGGGGATACAGTCTTCGTTCTTATCCTGCCCGACTTCCACCAGGGTATTGAAAGCCCTGGAATGGTTTGTCTGCATCCATTCATTGAAATTCACAGGATGACAATATTTGCATCCATCGGGACCTATGTAATTTCCACCATCATCCTGTGAACCTATAGCCAATGCAGGAACAGAAAATAGGATTACCAGGATAAAGGATAATCCGGCAAGAATCAGTATTTTATCTCTTTTTCGCCACATTATGTCAGTCTCTTTTTTAGTATCCTTTTATTTACGATCATTTTACATAGAACGGACAAGTCCCTCTGTGCTTATTCCGAAAATCAACAGAGTTGTTGCGGTGACAGCATGCATTAAGTCCGCAATTGCATGACCGTTAACATACAGGTCTGCATTATTGAGTAAAGTAGTGTCACCCATCCTGCCGACCAGCAAGGAAATTGTCAACAGCGTGGCAGCTACGGCCACAAAAGAGATATTAAGGACTACGGTGGAATGTTCTTCGAATGCCGACTTTGCTTTTAATAATAATAACAGAGCGATTATAATCGTTGGAATTGATGTCACTATCAGGAACGGGCCTTCGATGTCTGGGTCCCATCTCTGGTTTGCCTGTGTAGCAAGGCCAAAAGGTATCAATATTGTCAAAAGTAATATCAGGATAAGTTTAGATCCAGAGAATGGTTTGACTTCAGTCGTAGCTGTATATTCTCTTAGACCCATGTACAGAAGGAATACAGACACAGGTCCACCTATCATATGGAGGTAATGCAAAGTTTCATGGGGCACAGGGCTGATACCTGGAAGTAAATGCTCTATTGAATCGCCAAGGCCGATAAACCCGGCGGCGACCATTCCTGCCATAATAGAAGGCCAGGCAATTTTACTCCCCCTGAAATTTTTGTAAATGATCAATACGCCTATGATGCTTGCCAGGACCAACAGTAACCCGGCATAGTTGTGGACCAGCTGTTCTCTCATGAAATGGTGCTGATCCTGGATCTGATCGATCAATAGGTTTCCTTCAAAATATACCATGATTATAATCATAATAATACTTTGTTCAAGCTAAATAAGTCTTTTGTAAAGGCAACTATAAATAGTCCAGTTTACATAATTATAATCATAATAAATTATGGTGAAAGTACTGGTAGTAGAGGATAATCCTTTGAACATGGAACTTGTGATCGAGATACTTCAAGCTCGAAACTTTACGGTTCATGAAGCTGTCAATGGAGAAGATGCTTTAAGGAAAGCAGAAGTTGAAAATTATGACCTGATCCTCATGGATATTGAACTACCCGGGATGGATGGTGTTGAAGTTACTAGAATCTTAAAGGCAAAAAATAAAAAAACACCAGTTATAGCCCTGACCTCATATGCAATGAAAGGAGATAGGGATCGTTTTCTTGCAGCAGGATTTGAAGAATATTTACCAAAACCACTGGATATAACTGACTTTCTCAACAGATTGGATAAATATAAGGCATGAAACCAAAAAAAGCACTGATAGTAGAAGATAATCCAATAAATATGGAGCTGGTATTGGAAATACTTACATCCAATGGAATTAGTGCTGATGAAGCTGTCAATGGGGAAGAAGCAGTGGCTATGGTTGAAAAAGAAACCTATGACCTTATACTTATGGATATCGAACTCCCTGGCATGGATGGCGTTGATGCAACAAAGATCATTAAAAGGAGACATAAAAATATACCTATTTTAGCTCTGACATCATATGCCATGAAAGGAGATCGGGAACGGTTTATTGCTGCGGGTTTTGATGATTATATTTCCAAGCCAATCGATGTTAATTATTTTATTGAGATAATAAATAAACTCATTCATAAATAACCAGGAGTTGTTATATTATTATGCTGCGCGAGAAAAACGAAATTTCTGAACTTGAAGCAATTAACCGGAAGCTAAAGCAGGAAATATCTGAGTGTAAAAAGATCGAGCAAGATCTGAAGAAGTCTGAAGAAAAATACCGTTCATTCGTTGAATCTACAGATGACTCCATATATATAGTAGATTGGGACTGTAATTATCTCTACGTTAATCCTAAGCATATGGCACGTCTGGGCATTGGGAATTATCACGGCCTCGGATATGGGGACTGCCATTTTTCTACAGAAACTGACATTTTTAAGCAGAGCATCCGAAGAGTTTACGAAACAAGAAAGACCGAGCAGCATGAACATGAATACAGGGGAAAATGGTTCTTGCGTTCCCTGTCCCCACTTAAGGACCCCGAGTCAAAGAAGGTGGTGGCTGTTACAGTTCTATCTACAGACATAACAGCACGAAAAAAGGCTGAAGAGATATGTATTGAAAATGAGAGACTCGTTATTGCGAACAGATCAAAATCAGAGTTCATAGCCAATATGAGCCATGAACTGCGAACACCCCTTAATTCTATAATAGGTTTCTCTGAATTGATGAAGAAAAAAATTGGGGGAGAATTGACTGATAAACAGGAGCGTTATGTGGAAAATGTCCTTACAAGCAGTAAATTCCTTCTCAATCTTATAAACGATATTCTTGATCTCTCCAAGGTTGAAGCAGGAAAGATCGAACTAATAATTGAGAGGGTATCAGTTCCTGTTGTCATAAGCGAAACAATGACCTTGCTGAAAGAAAGAGCCTCACAGAATAACGTGGAGCTGGTAAAAGAACTTGACCCTGAACTGGATTTTATCGAGGCAGATAAACAGAGAATGAAACAGATCCTGTTCAACCTCATTAACAACGCAATAAAATTCAGCAAAACTGAAGGGGGAACCGTCAAAGTGATCTCGAAAAAGGAGGGAAGTATTGCAGTAATATCGGTTTGTGATACTGGTATCGGAATAAAGGAAGAAGATCTGGGAAAGCTCTTCAAAGAATTCGAACAGATCAACCCCGATATCACCCGGAAATACGGGGGGACTGGACTTGGGCTTGCGATATCAAAGAAGCTGACCGAACTGCATGGAGGCATCATATTGGTAGAGAGCAGATACGGTGAAGGTACAACGTTCAAATTCACACTTCCTATCCAAGCCAGGGAATTAGGGGATGTGAAGTAAAAATATGAAAGGAGATAGAGAAGTTTGAACCGTGCCTTAAAATTATTTGCAATAGTGTTGGTTGTTTTCCTTGCAGGATATTTCCTTGAAGAGGTTATAGATACTTCTAAGAACATACCAGGATCCTTCGAAGAAACTCTTGAAATTATATCTGAGCTTTTTTCGGTATTTGTGGCTTTTTCGATCGTTGTTATTACATGGCATTCGTATTCTAAAAGCAATGATAATTATTCTCTTTTTCTGGGAATGACGTTTTTTATCGTCGGGTTTCTTATCCTGTTCCATCTGCTTTCATATCCCTTCATGCCGGAATTCTTTACCTCCAACTCATCTCATAAATCAGCGATTTTTTTTATTGAATCCCGGATCATTCTTGCTGTATTACTTCTTGCCAGTGTATATATCCACAAAGATACACTTCCAGGATTGATCAACAAACGCTCCCTGTTTTTATTCGGAATTGCTATTACCTCTTTCTTCCTTGTAACAGCCATTCTTTATCATGAATCTCTTTTCACAGCCTATGAGCTTGGCAATTACTCAAATGAAATGATATTCTTGTTGTCTATGATCACAGCCGCTCTCTTATATGCAAGTTACAGGTATTATGAAAAGTTCAAAGAAACAAGGGAGAATGAACACGTATTTTTAATAAATGGCTTAATTATCATAATTGTCAGTAACCTGGTATATTTCTCATATGAGTTTTCAGGGCACTTCCTGATAATCACAGGCTTCTACTTTATTTATCTTGCCCTGTATAAATCGTCCATAGAATTACCTTATGAAAAACTCGGGCTTGCTGAAGAAAAGCTTCGAATAGCTGCAGAGGATAAATACCGTCTCCTGTTCGACAATGCGAATGATGCCATTATAACAACAGACCTTGATGATAAGGTGACTTCATGGAATCGCAGCGCTGAAAAGATTTTTGGATGGACATCGTCTGAGGTGATGGGAAAGGAACTCATACAGATAATAGTTCCAGTTGAGTTGCAAAAAAAGAGGGAAGAAATCATCCATGATACTTTAGGAGGTAAATCTATTGCCGGGATCGATATGGTGCGCCTGAATAAGGATGGCAGAAAAATAGATGTCAGTCTTACAACATCCCTGTTAATAGATCAGAATAAGAAGATCACTGGTTTATCGTTCATATTGCGTGATATCACTGAACGCAAGAAGGCAGAAGAAGAGAGTAGGAAGGCTGAAGAAATACGCCTTGAAAACGAGCGACTTGTCCTGTCAAGCAAAGCAAAATCTGAGTTTCTGGCTATAATGAGCCACGAGCTTCGCACTCCTTTGAACGCAATCATGGGTTTCTCGGAACTCATGAATGGTAATATGCATGGAGAATTGAATGAAAAACAGAAGCGATATATGGAAAATATCCTTACAGGTGGTAAAAATCTTCTCAGTCTTGTTGACAGCATTCTTGACCTGAGTAGAGTAGAAGCTGGAAAAATGGAAATATTGGTTGAGAAAATGTCAGTAAATGGAACTATCAATGAGACACTTTCTCCATTAAAAGAAAACGCAGCGAAGAAAAACATAATACTGAAAAATGATCTTGATCCACAACTGGATACAATAGAGACTGATACTCAGAAATTTAAACATATTCTATCCAACCTTCTTAGCAATGCAATTAAATTCAGCAAGCCAGAGGGAGGAACTGTCACCATAAGAACGAGAAAAGAAGGGGATATGGCAAAGTTCTCTGTTTCGGACACTGGGATCGGGATACTGGAAAGAGATATTGGGCGGCTGTTCAAGACATTTGAACAACTGGATTCAGGGACTACAAGGAAATACGGTGGTACAGGACTCGGGCTCGTAGTCTCAAAGAAACTTGTGGAACTCATGGGGGGCAGTATTCGTGTAGAGAGCAGATACGGCGAAGGGAGTACATTTACATTTACGTTACCTGTTTGTGCCAGAGTCAAGGCCGATATAAAGGCAGGTGAATTCTGAGCTTCATTGATACAAAACATATTTAACTAAGAAAACATTATTATTATATTGGTTATAACATATTGCTTTTAGATGGAGAATGTATAGATGAAAGAGAAACCTATAAAAAAAATTCTGGTAGTTGATGATAATAAAAACGACAGAATGTTGCTCAGAGAGCTTCTCTCAACAAATGATTACGAGGTTTCGGAGGCATGCAATGGCATCATGGCTCTCCAGCATGTAAAATCGTCAAGACCGGATATTATAATATCTGATATAATGATGCCAGAGATGGACGGATTTACTCTTCTTCGGGAACTTAAAAAGAATAGCTTTAGCATGGACATACCTTTCATGTTCTATACCGCAAATTATGTATGTGAAAAGGACAGTGAACTGGCTTCAAAACTTGGAGCATCAAAGTTCATTTTAAAGCCAGCAGAACTTAAAGAGCTGCTGGAAGAGATCGGATCAGTTATAAGGGAGCATGAATCTGGATCGATAAAGTTAGCTGATCCCCTGATCAGTAATGAGGAAGAATACCTCAAACAGTACAGCGAACGCATCGTCAGTAAACTTGAGGAGAAAATAATCCAGCTTGAACAGGAGATCAATGAGCGCAGATGGGCTTTTGAGGAACTGGCAAAAGCACAGAATGAACTTGAGAATATCATTGAGTGCATCCCTGACATAATCTATGCCATTAACCTTGATGGCAATCTTATCAGGTGGAACAACAGGCTTACAGAGGTCACTGGTCTTCTGGGAAATCAGCTCATGGGAAGACCTGTTTTTAATTTCATTGCTGAAAATGACAGGCAGAAAATGGCTGAAGCCATAATGGCATCGAATGGACGGGGTTATGCCAGTGTGGATGCCGACCTGATCAGTAAAGACGGGAAACCAATACCGTATCACTGGACCGGAGCTGCTTTAAAAGATGAGGCTGGGAAGATCGTCGGGCTTACAGGTGTGGGAATAGATTTCACCGAGAGCAGGAAAGAGAAACTGCAACGACAGAAGAATAAATGAAATTTAGAGCATAAATATTATCTTCTTTTGAAGCCTTTATCGAAAACATGCCAAAGATCACGATAATAGGTGCAGGTGCTGTCGGAGCGACAGCAGCGCAGAGGATAGCAGAAACAGAACTTGGCGATGTCGTCATGACCGATATCGTTGAAGGACTGGCGCAGGGTAAAGCCCTTGACCTTGCAGAAGCAGGACCCCTGTGTGGATATGACTCAAAAGTAACAGGGACGAACGATTATAAGGATATCGAAGGTTCTGACGTTGTGGTGGTCACTGCAGGGATAGCGCGAAAACCAGGCATGACACGCGAAGACCTGCTCAAGATAAACGGTAAGATCATCAGGGAGGTTTCGCAGAACATAGCGAAATATGCGCCCGAGTCGGTAGTCATCACTGTAACGAACCCTCTTGATATAATGACGCATGTCACATTGAAGACCACGGGTTTTGAGCCCCGGCGGGTGTTCGGTATGAGCGGCGTGCTTGATTCAGGCAGGTTCGCGACATTTATCGCGATGGAGCTGGGCTGCTCTGTGCGGGATATCAGCGCGATGGTGCTTGGTGGGCATGGCGACACAATGGTGCCTCTGCCGCGCTTTACAACGGTCTCTGGTGTTCCTATAACAGAGTTGATGTCAAAAGATACTATCCAGCACCTTGTTGAAAGGACTGTTAACGGCGGTGCTGAAATTGTGAACCTTCTCAAGACGGGGAGCGCCTTCTATGCGCCTTCTGCTGCTGTTACGAACATGGTTGAGGCAGTGTTGAAGGATACGAAACGGGTTATGCCTGTGTGTGCTTATCTGGACGGCGAGTACGGGAATAAGGATATTTATCTGGGGGTGCCTGTGAAGCTGGGAAGGAATGGTGTGGAAGAGATAATTGAGATCGAGCTTACTGCTGATGAGAAGAAATCTCTGGACAGGTCTGCCGAGGCTGTAAGGTCGGGGATAGCGTCTTTGAAGGTATGGGGATAATTAAATAGTATATGATCCGTCCTGACAGAAAGTTAACCTGGCAAGAGATACGGGAGCATAAAAAGAGAAAAGTCACCCGCGTAACTTATTTTAGCAATCACCGCATCTATCAATAAAATCTATGACCACAGAATGCTCTGCCTGTAAAGGAACAGGCTCTATTATACTCAGCCAGAAGGAATGCCCTGACTGCAAAGGCTCTGGAAAACCAAAGACCATAAGCCTTGATCAAATTTCTGAAAAAGACATCGGCAAGCTCATGAGCGGAGGCATGAAATGCCCGAAATGCGGCGGCACAGGAAATATCTCCGTAACCGAACAGTGCAAGGCCTGCGAAGGCAGAGGAAAGTTCTTTACCTGCAATGTGTGTGCGAAGCCCATCATAAAAGGAGAATTCTGCGAAGAATGCACAAAAAAGCCAATTGTGAACGTTCTTAGTGCAGAGTGCGATACTCGCGAGCTTGAGGTAGGTAAGATATATGAAGGGAGGGTGCAGGGGCATGCCAACTTCGGCGTGTTCGTTGATATCAATCCACAGCTTCGGGGTCTCATACATGCAAGCAATATCAATATTTCACCAGAGATCGGAGATAAAATATACGTTGAAATAAAGAACATTGCTCCTAACGGGAACATTGAATTGCTGCCCAGGAGCCTGAAGGATATCCAGGTAGTTGAAGTCGAAAAACAGCTTCCCCGCAGAAAGACCACGGAACTGCCAAAATACATAGGAAAACTTTCTCATATCTCAGGTGAGGTTATCCAGATAAAGCAGACAGGCGGGCCAACCATTTTCACGATATCAGACGAGGACGGCACTGTGCAGTGCGCTGCATTCGAAAAAGCAGGCGAGCGCGCCTATCCTGAAATAAAATCAGAAACCATTGTGAAGATCATAGGTGAGCCTGCAATGAGAAACGGCTCCATGCAGGTGGAGATCCGCGCCATGAAGCAGCTATGGGGAGGCGACGCGACCGGGATCAAGGAACAGATCGAAAAGGCGATAGATGTTCGCTCAGAACCCCACGATATCCAGTTCCTGATAAAGAGCGAGGTGCTGGAAAAAATGAGACCAAAGATGCGTAATGCTGCAAAGCTCATACGAAAAGCTGTTTTCAAGTCCAGACCTATTATAATAAGACATCATGCAGATGCTGACGGCATCACATCTGCCATAGCAATAGAGCGCGCCCTAATTCCTCTTATTCGAGAAGTCGGTGGCTCTGAAGCTGACCGGCATTTCTACAGGCGCGCGCCATCCAAAGCGCCGTTCTATGAGATCGAGGACGTGACAAAAGACATCAACTTTGCGCTGGAAGACCAGGAACGCTTTGCACAGAGGATGCCGCTTGTGGTACTGATGGACAATGGCGCTACAGAAGAGGATATGCCAGCCATGAAACAGGCGAAAATTTACGGTATTGACATCATGGTCATTGACCATCATCATCCTGACGGGACGATAGACCAGATGGTGCTTGAGCATGTGAACCCTGCATACGCAGGCGGAGACTTCGGGATAACCACAGGCATGATCGGGACAGAGATCGCACGCATGATAAATCCGGATATTACGGAAGAGATAAAGCATCTCCCTGCTGTTTCGGCTGTCGGGGACAGGTCAGCAGCGCCTGAAGCCGGGTTCTATAAGATGCTTGTTGCGGATAAATATCAACTTGAAGACCTGAAGAACATGGCTCTTGCTGTTGATTACGAAGCATTCTGGCAGAGGTTCAATGATGGGCGCGGGATGATGAACGACATACTTAATCTTGGCTCAAATGTCAGGCACAAGCAGATCGTAACATTATTGTGCGAGCAGGCTAACGCTGCAATTACAGATCAGCTAAATGCATCTATGCCCAACGTAAAATCGCAGAAACTGCCTAATGGGACTTTAATGAACGTGATAGATGTGGAAAATTTCGCCCACAAATTCACATTCCCCCCTCCAGGCAAAACAAGCGGGGAGATACACGACCTCCTGTGCAAGAAATACGAAGGTCAGCCAGTTGTCACTATTGGATATGGTCCCGATTTTGCGGTGCTTCGCTCAAGGGGTGTGAAGATGAACATTCCGCAGATAGTAAAGGAACTGCATAACGAAATAAAGGGAGCTGGTGTGAGCGGAGGCGGGCATCTCGTGGTGGGGAGCATCAAGTTCGTGGAGGGCATGAGAAAAGAAGTGCTGGCAAAACTGGCTGAGAAGATAGGAGCGGCTGGAGTGCAATGAATCCATTACACCATAGAACACGGATGACACAGATTACACGGATTTTCACAGATCCGTGTGTATCTGAGGTTTATAAAAAAAAAATTAACAACGAACTCGTACGAACTCCTTACGAACTCGCTCTCCCGGAGTTCGTTTCAGTTCGTTTCAGTTCGGTGTTTTTATCAAGTTCATTTATGAAAAAGGCGGTGGATGCGAGACAATGATCGTAAGTCAAAATTGCGTCGGCTGCGGTCAGTGTGCTGCATACTGTCCTTACGATGCAATAGTTGTGTTCGGGCGAGCATCCATGAATGAGAAATGTGTGGAGTGCGGCATCTGCGTGGACTATTGTCCCACATGTGCCATTTCGGAGGAGATATGAAAGCCGTTATTATCGGGGCAGGTCTTGGCGGGCTTCTTGCAGGAGCGAAACTTTCAAAAGCAGGACACGCTGTCGAAGTATTCGAGCGCCTACCGTTCATCGGCGGCAGGTTCGCAAATCTTGATTACAAAGGTTTTAAACTCAGCACTGGCGCGCTTCATATGATACCCCATGGGTCGAGGGGACCGCTTGCACAATTGCTGCGTGAGGTTGGCGCGAAGGTAAATATTATCGATTCAGATCCAATGGCGATAATAAGGAAAGAAGATGGGGAAAATATTGAATTCCATGATTTCAGGAATGAGCTTTCGATCACAAAAAGGGTCAAGCTCGGAACGATACTTGCATACTCGCTTAAATTTAAACCTAAAAGAGATATATCATTCAGGGACTGGGTACTGAAATACTTTGACGATGAATTCCTGCTTAAGCTTGCTGATTCCTTCTGCGGCTGGTCATTGAGCCTCAAGGCAAAGGACGTCCCTGCCAGGGAGATGCTTGAAATAATAGACAATATGTACCACTATAAGGGCTCAGGGATTCCCCGGGGCGGCTGCGGCGCTGTGACTTACGCGCTTGCAGATGTAATAAGATCGGGAGGTGGAAACATACACACCTGTTCATGTGTTGATAAGATAATTATTGAAGGCAACAGGGCAAAAGGTGTAAAGGTGAACGGGAAAACTGTTGATTCCGACCTTGTTATCAGTGACATAGGACATCAGGAGACAGCCAGGATGTACAAATGCCTGGATGATGAGTATCTTAAGAGAATAAACAGTGTCATGCCGTCAAGAGGGATCAAGATATGTCTTGGAGCCAGCGAACCGCTAATAGGCCACAGCGGGGTTTATTTCACCCCATACGCAAAGAGGATCAACGGGATCAATGAAGTGACGCAAGCTGACCCATCACTTGCGCCGCAGGGAAAACATCTTGTGATGTCACACCAGGCAGTGCTTTCCGACAACATTGAAGATGAGATAAATCTCGGACTTACTGACCTTAAGATGTTATTCCCTGAAAAGAAATACGAAGTGCTTATGGTGCAATCATATTCAGGCGGGTGGCCTGTGAACCGGGCTTCGTCAGGAAATGATATAGGGAACATGACGCCAGTTAACGATCTTTACATTGTAGGGGATGGCGCCAAGGGTAAGGGCGGGATAGAAGTGGAGGGCGTGGCTCTTGGAGTTATGAACTTGATGGCTCAAGTTCAAATCTTATAGTACACTCACCCACAATGCCAGGTTTGTCCACACCCTTTGTTATTACATTTCTCCCAAGCTTTTTTACTGCAGCATACTTGGCTGCCTGAACAATGGGACATGCTGTCGCTATACCTTCTTTTCTCAGTAATTCGTTCCCGTGGCAGATTGCACATCCTTTGATATCAAGCACATAGTCCTTTTCATCGCAGTTGACTTTCACAAATTCTGCAAATTCAAGCTGGTTTTTCAGATAGTTCTCAAAACTTTTTGCGAATTCGGAATTGCTGTTAATGTTTCCTGCTTTATCCGCCCAGTTATCAGCCATTATAGAACCGACTTTTGCATTCACTTTTTTTGCATCCTCTCCGAGCGCTTTTATTACCGTACTGTGGTATTGTTTAAAGAAATTCAGGCTTGTGGTCATATTTCCTCCCTTCATTTTTGGTTTTGACAAAACTATACATAACCATTATTGGATATAAATTTTTCGGAACGAAAGTATCATTATTAGCAACACCCTTTAGATAGCAATATGAACATTGGAATTATAGGCGGTTCCGGATACACAGGCGGTGAACTGCTGCGCCTGCTTGCAGGACATCCTGAAGCAAATGTTGCCGCAGTTACGTCGCGTAGCAGGAAAGGTCAGAAAGTAAGCGATACCCATACCCATCTTCGAAAAATTTACGACATTGAATTTGAAGACCTGAGCATGAAAGAAGTGGCATCCCGCTCTGATATAGTGTTCACTGCAGTCCCGCATGGCACTGCTATGCAGGTCGTTCCAGCACTTCTTGAAGAGGGTGTGAAAGTAATAGACCTGAGTGCAGATTACAGGTTAAAGACCGAAGTTTTTGAAAAAGTGTATAACATCAAACACACTGACCCGAGGGAAGCGATTTATGGGATCCCGGAACTTCATCCCGAGGTTTCAAAACAGACATTCATCGCAAACCCGGGATGCTACCCCACAGGAGCATCACTGGCAGCAGCACCTCTGGCTGATGCCGGGCTCATCGATCGCGCGGTCTTTGATTCCAAAAGCGGTGTATCAGGTGCAGGCGCAGAGCCATCCATAGTATCCCATTATCCCAACATGGCTGAGAATATCCAGGCATACAAACTTACAAATCACCGCCACCGCGCTGAAATCGTGCAGGAACTTACGCGTCTGGATGGGAAGCTAAAAAAAATCAGCTTTACCCCCCATGTGATATCTTCAGTGCGCGGGATACTGACTACTGCGCATATTTTCGTTAAAAAAGATATTGATATGAATGAATTAACAGATATTTATACTAATTTTTATAAAAACAGTCCATTCATTCGGCTGATTAAAGGAATACCAACGCTTAGCGGCGTACGCGGTTCAAATTTCTGTGATATTGGTTTTGAAATTGAACAGGGTAGTGACCGGATAGTTATAATATCTGCAATAGACAATCTTGTTAAAGGAGCGTCCGGCCAGGCAATACAGAACATGAACCTTATGTTCGGGTCAAAAGAAACGAAAGGTCTGTGGATACCTGCGATAGCTCCATGAGGGACTATATGAAAGTAAAAGATGCAATGAATATTGATGTAATTACATGCAAGCCAGATGACCCTGTAAGCATAATCGTGGATCTGTTCAAGAATAAACACATAAGCGGCATGCCTGTGATCGAAAATGAAAAAGTGGTGGGAATGGTCTCAGAAACAGATCTGTTAAAATTATTCAAGACGCCTGAGATCTCAGATGATATGATACTTCCAAGCCCATTTGAGATAATCGAAATGCCAATAAGGAGCGTAATACGGTTTGAAGAATTCAAAAAAGGCCTTGAGGACATGCATATGAAGCCAGTCCGTGATATCATGAAAAAGAAAATTTATTCAATATCACCAGATTCTACTTTAGAGGATGCATCTGAAATGATGGTCAAACACAGGGTAAACAGGCTTCCTGTTATTGAAAAAGGAAAACTGGTCGGAATACTTGTGAGAAGCGATATAATCAGGAGCTTATCAAAAGAACAGGAATAGAACCGAAATAATTTTCCATGAATATTCGTTTATGAAAAACATTGAAGGCGGCATCTGCGCTGTAAAAGGGATCAAAGCGAACGGCATCAAGCAGGGAAAGAATGGCATTGCCATAATGGTAGCTGATGCAAAGCAACTTTCTTCATCCGGTGTTTTCACGCGAAACAAAGTCATAGCCGCTCCTCTTATTATCACCCGGGAAGCACTGTCAAAAGGTGAATTGAAAGCCATCATTGCCAACAGCGGATGCGCCAATGCGTTCACGGGCGAGAAGGGCATCCAGGATGCAAAATGGATGGCAGGCCTCCTGGCAACAAAACTCAAATGTTCCCCTGATGAGATCGGTGTTGCATCAACCGGTGTTATCGGAAGGTATCTGGATAGAATGTGGCTTGAAGGACATCTTGATGAGGTCTACGATCACATTTCAAGTTCAAAAGAGGCATCAATTGCATGCGCCCGTGCGATCATGACAACTGATACCACAATGAAAGAAGTTGCTGTAGAACTCAAGAACGGGGTTCGAATAGCAGGCATAGCCAAAGGCTCAGGTATGATCGAACCGAATATGGGAACAATGCTTGCATTTCTATTTACAGATGCATGTTTGTCAAAGAAGGCACTTGATGTCTGTTTGAAAAAAGCGGTTGATAAAAGCTTCAATATGGTAGTGGTGGACGGCGACACTAGCACCAATGACATGGCGCTCCTTACAGCCACAGGCTACCGTGAATGCGATGAAAAAACCTTCCAGGAAGGGCTTGATCATGTGTGCATAAGTCTTGCAAAATTGATCGCTAAAGACGGAGAAGGAGCGACAAGGCTCATAGAGGCACGGGTGAGCGGCGCAAGAACAGAGGCTGATGCAAAGGCGGCTGCCAAGACAATCGTTCGCTCGCCTCTTGTTAAGACCGCCATATATGGAAAAGATCCTAATTGGGGAAGGGTGGTCGCAGCAGCAGGATATTCAGGCGCCGAGGTTGACCAGGACAGGATCTCGCTCAAGTTCTCTGGTAATAATAAAGAGGCTGTTCTTGTTGATTCCGGTGTGATAGTCGAAGGAAAACTTGACGAGCTAAAGAGCATCATGGATAGCAGGGAGATCCTCATCGAGGTAGATCTTGGTCTTGGTGAAAATAGCGCAACAGCATGGGGATGTGACCTGACATACGATTATGTCAAGATCAATGCTATGTATACGACTTGAAATTGAAGATAAGGAACAGCATACAGCTATAGCATCGGAATGGAGTTGGAAAACACCATCAAAATTTGATAGTACCATCTACAGATATTGTTTTTTGGCAAAATGATATAATATGTATAGGTACATACTATATCATGTAAAACTATTTCTACTGCGAAATCTTAGAC
>JAUSDC010000189.1 GCA_030650845.1 Candidatus Methanoperedens sp. | reverse complement strand
AATTAACTCCGCCCTTGATGTTATTTATAAGGTCAGGATGATTGTACTGTATTCCAGTATCCAGAATCGCCACCTTTATCCCGGTGCCTTTATTGTTATAGGGACTCTCCCAAACTTGAGGTGAATTTATCTTTGTAACACCCCATGGTGTAGTTTCTGCTAATGCTTCAACTATTCGATCAGATTCTATGTAAACCACGTTCGGATTTTTCTTCAACACCTCGATTTTTTTCTCCGGCAGGTTTGCAGCTATTGCATTTATAAGCGTAAATTCCCGTTTTATCTCTCCTCCATGCTCCTTGACCAGAGCCGGGTCATTCTTATCTTTGAAACCGATTATTACCGGAACTTTTTCTTGTGATGCACTACTCCCAACTATTGAGACGCTTAGAAGCACGATAGATGCAAACACCAGCATTACTTTTAAATTCATAACTTTTCACCTCATTTTTTGGCAGTAAACCTGTGTCTGAAATTTCCTTTTTATATTTATAACTTACAGCAATACCTTCGCCATTAATCAGTACTAATTTACTGTTGACTGCATTATTAGTATTCTTATCGGCTTCAGTCTTTCGACTTATTATTATCTTCCTGATGCTTTCAATGATATTTATTATCTTATCTATTTTTTCTAAATGGGCGCACTCCACAGCAACCTGCTGATTTTCATTTTTGACTTATAGACGTATCTCTTTCGATATGATATAAAGTTACTTGCTGCACGTTTTGAAGCTTCTTGGTGCTTCGTGGTTCAAATATGAATGCATATGAGCTTACCTGACAGGTAAGGATTCATTCAATAAATCACACAAAAACTATTCAAATCCCCTCAAAAACTGCTTCTCAAGGAATAATATATCTGTAACTGCCTTCGTCTTTTCTCTTTCAACCCATAGAAAAGTATAAATTCATAAAATTATAATGGTAATAATTATAATATCATAAACTTTGAGGATATATGACAAAAGAATGCCCAAGATGTGGAAATTATTGTGCAGACAGTGCGAGTATTTGCCTTAAGTGTCATCACCAGTTTGGAAGATGTGGCTATGACAAAGGACCTAAATTAGTAGGATGTGGAACTTGTGGCGGAACTGAAACTACCCCGGGAAGAGGGTATATTCCAAGAAGTGACCCTCTTGGAATAAAAGAGGCTTTAGGAGAACGTCTTAGGATGAAATGTCCAAACCCCAGATGTAATGGTGGTTGGGTTAGAGTTTGACCTGAGCTTCACAACTTTTGTGTTCCGTTCATTATTTAAACATTATGAATAGAGTGGTTTATGAATAACGTAATGTTTTTGATTGCGGTGCTTGCGGTGATAGGAACAGCAGATGCTCTCGCTCCAGAAGTATCTATATCCGTTGATGGTGGAACTCCAATAATTAATGGAAAGTACACAGATACAGTAACTGTAACTTTTTCTGTAAAATGGAACATGGGTCCTTGTTTTTTAAATGGTTGTGTTGCATATTACACTATTGATGGTCAGACTAAAGAATTTGGTGGTTATGTTTCAAAACAGATAAGCAAAGAAGGCACAACTAATATTAGTGCAACCGCCAGTAAATCGGATGGTAGTACAGGGGGTGATAGTATTGTGATTACTATCGATAGGTCAATTACACCCATTCCAACACAAGCGCCCGGTGTAAGCGTCCAGCTTCACGGAGAAAAGACAGATGTAGTAGTTGGAGAAGATATTATATTTAAATTATCAGCTGTCAATAAAATTACAAAACCTGTGATGGCGGTTCAGGTAATTTTAATTCCTCCTTCCGGGATGTCTGTGACTTCCTCCGAGTTCGCTACATCAGGTGCAGGACAATATACGACCACATATAAGCTTGAACCGGGGGCTGGAAAAGATATTGAAGTTAGAATAAAGACAAACCAACAAGGAGATTTTAATGTAAAAGGAGAGATAATATATTATTATGGGGATGACAAATCTACCGCAGAAGACCAAATGCTGAATCTTTCCATAAAAGTAAGAGATATACCAAACACTTTAGTGCCGACGTCGATACCTAATAGCCCATCCCTAAGTTTATGGTTTACTCTATTGATATTTACTCTATTGATATTAGGATTTTCTTATATATTGAAAAAGGGGAATTGAATCGATACTACGATTATAATGTCTTGTAGGCGATTTTACGGGGTTGGGGGGGTTTCATTACCAACGGGAACTGGATATGGAAATGACTCCGATGTATCCTTCTCAATGCAGGTACCGGAGCCCGGAGTTTTTTAGTATGAGAGACCGAAGCTCCATGTGAATCTATTCAGACGACATGCGCCGTTTGCCAGAGCATTGATGAAATGAAATGATTTTGCGTAAGTGATGCAGTCTTGATGCATTCATAAACAGTGTCTCCATACTAACCGCTCCTAAGTGTAATGTTTTAAAGTATATTATTAATATACTCTTTTGAGCGGTCGTTGTGGCATGAGAGATACGTTATGAAGAGAGCATTTCTAAGCATGCACTTCTATTGTTAGACTATCTCTCACAGATTGCATAAAAACACGCTTATAAGGACTTTAGAGGTCTTTACGCATTGAACTGTTGATATTTTCATTATCCTGTTGCCATGTGCAGTAACTTATTTTTTTTAGCTTTATTTTTTAAAGGTGGAGGACATGATGGACTTTTACACGGTGCGCATTCGATAATTTCTCCAGGTTTGATTGGGATTTTTTCAATATAATGTTCTTTTCCTTCTGATGATTTATCAACTTCGTCCCAAAAATCCTTTTTTGACTGTTCAATTTTTCGTTTGAACTCTTCTGTTCTCTTTCTACTCTCCCTATTCATTTCTCTGGTTTTCTTTTTAATTTCTTCAGACTTTCTCCGCGTTTCTTCGATATTAAGTCTCGACTCTTCTATCTGGAGCCGATGTGACATTCCAAACGGAGTGTCTTCGGGGAGCCCGAATTTTATATTTAACCTCTTTGTTTCTCTTTTGTTTTCCTCTTCGATACATTTTGTTATTTCATCGAGTTCTATTCTTTCATTTTCAGTTAAATTTGTTTTATTTTTAAGTATCAGCATTTTACCTAAACTGGCAATCCCAGGACGAAGGTGTGCTGATATTTTTGGCGTCGAGCAATTTTCAGTTTGACTTTCATCTTTCTTGTTATGGAGACGATGTTTTTTATCTTTTTTATCATTGAGATGTTGGATTAAAGCTTCTTGCGACTGAAATTTTTTATTACAAACATTACATTCAGGCATATATTATTATACTGTTATATTACTCTATAAATGTTTCTTAATATCAAAACTTTCTAACAGATTGCATAAAAACACCTTTTAAGGACCATGGAGCAACTTTTGAACAGAAGTTCACATAAGAAGACTCAAAGATAGCCAATGACCTTTATTTGACTTGAAATCATGGCTAATGATGCCGAATTGCTTTTATAATATTAGGTGGGTTTAATGACTTGGTGAATAACTTGAGCATGTATAAAATTCAATTAGAAAACGGTGATTTCTACAAAAGCAAGAGCGGAAGGATTCAGCATTATTCATTAGAAAAAGCCGAAACAAAAATACAAAAGCTCGGTGAGATAGCATCTGGTGCCAAAGCTGTTGAATGCAGTACTAAAACCAAGAGTACCAAGAACGCAAAACCCGTCAAAGCCGTCGTGAAAGCTGAAAAAAAGAAGGCTAAAAAATCAAAGAAATCGACTGCTTGAGGTCGAATATGGTGCGTAAATCCAAAGCAATTGCTGTTTCAGAGCATAAGGAAATTGATGAACAACAATTAGATGAATTAAGGGAGAAATATTTTATAAAATTAATGCAGGAGACTAAAAATAAAAAAAATAAAATATGTATGAAGTATGTTGCAGAGCAGTTTAATCCTGATGATTCTTTAGCAAAGAGCATCAGAAGGCTCCTTATGACTATGTTTATCTGGATATGCAATCTTGAAAAAGAACGTGATGAAGCCCGATTAAAACTGAGGGAATATGAAGAAGGGACGACTTGATTAAAATCAAGTCTCTTGAAATTAGAGAAATCGAATATAGCTATGAGAAAAGACCTAAAATAAACGGCATGGATGATGTTGTTAAAGCTGTTAAACCGATGATAGCAGACCCGAGCATAAAATATTACTGATTTTTGATTTCATGACGATTTGGTAGTATGCCTATATCATATGCGATTTAAAAAAATAATATATCTCCGAAGAAACTCCACCACTTCTGATTGTCTTTATTATTTCAGGTACATCCATCTCCAGCAGCCTATTCTCTCTGCATTTCCCGCAGCCCAAACATAGCTCCAGTTTCCTATAAGTAAATAAACCGACTTTTTAGATTAAATAATATATATTTTACTTAATTAAAGATAAACAGGGAATTTGAAAACGATTTGCTAGGACTTTCTACTTAAATTAAAATTTGAAAGAGTAAAGGTACGGAATGTGGGAAATAATATTGTATATCAGAATAACTACGTTTATACTTTCCTATGCGTTAAAAAAGAAATAGCCCACTCAAAATTTAATTGCAGAAGCTTGGTATTTGGCAATTTAAAGTTTCTTTAGTTTTTCAAAGCCTGCCTTCTTTACGTTGGGCTTATTAATCTTATCAGGCATCCATGATGGTTTATTTTTAGGTGCAGAAACGAGCGCTTTCCATCCTTTAAATATATGGATCTTCTTTGTTCCTCTCTCCCTTAGTCTTATTTCGGCAGGATTTGATTTTGTTCCTTTGCTGCGGTTAGCTGCTTTCAATGCTGCCTGCCTTGGCTGGTTGCCTGTGAATACTCCTATCTCTTTACCGTTCTTCCCTCTCAGAACAAAACTTCTTGTCCTTATCACATTCTTACTTCTTGTTTTCGCCATATTTTCATACCCTGACAACATTCTGTTGCCTTATCATTACATTTATTATTATAATATATAAGTTTTACTAAGATACTGTCGGCTATGCACACTGATTTGTAAATATGCTACTACTGATGCTCCTGCTTTTTAGCACCCGACCAAAGTCAGATAGACTTTCTTGGCGCATTCGGAGGAGGGCGAGTTGGGCTGTGACTATATTATAAGATGTCAAGGAGGGATATGCGATTTATCAAAACAACGAATTTAATTTTGATTCATTGGTCATCGGTTAAGGATTTCTGACCAGTAGAATCTCTCTAAAAGATTCAGTAATCACTTTTTTTCTCTAATTATCTTTGAGTTTCCAGTTGAAATAATCGTTATATAGCGAAGCATTTATAGTCTTAGCATGCATATATTACTTAAAAATTCTAATTTTACTGTATTAAAATTAGAAAGAGGATCAGGAGCATGAAAAAGACCAAAGAACCTAACACAGAAATTCCACCTTATGACCCCGAAATAATCGAAAAAGACCTCTTCACACTATTCCCTCCAGAATGGCTGAAACAAGCAGCAAAAGAAACCGGTCTCATAGAAAGAGAGAGAAAAGTGACAGCAGTAGAAATGTTTTGGGTTCTTGTTAATAGTTATGGTGTTCGCCTTGCAAGAAATCTCGCCTTTATCAAACGGAATTATGAAAAGTTTTCCAATAAAAAACTGAGCGACAGCAGCTGGTATGAAAGATTCACACCTGAACTTGTTGCCTTCCTGAAGCTATGTGTAACTCACGGAATTGAACAGCTTGCAAAGGAACAAACCAAAGTTCTGAATAAAAAAATCGCTAAATTTCAGGATGTAATGATACAGGATAGCACAATAATCAGATTGCATAAGTCTCTTGCTAAAAAATTCCCGGCAGCACGTTCCAGAACAGTAGCAGCAGGCGTGAAAGTGAGTCTGCTGATAAGTGCTGTGGCAAATAGCCCAAAAAGTATCAGTATTTATCCTGAAAGAACAAACGAATTGAAGACTTTGCGAATAGGTCCATGGATAAAAGATAGAATTCTTCTTATCGATCTTGGTTTTTACAAACATCTGCTATTTGCTAAAATCAAAGATAACGGCGGTTACTTCGTATCCAGATTGAAAGGAAGTGCAGATCCTCTTATTGTTGATGTGCATAATACGTGTCGGGGGAATAGTATTGATGTGAAGGGGAAATATATCAGTGAAGTTCTCCCAAAGTTAAAGCGACAGGTACTCGATGTCGAAGTTGAGGTCTCATTCAAGAAACCGAATTATAATGGGAAAAGTAGGACCAGAATGGATACTGAACATTTCCGATTGGTAGCGGTTTTTAATGAAGATGAAGAAAAATATCATGTCTATCTTACTAATATTACAAAAGATGTTTTGGAGGCTGAGGATGTTGCGAAACTCTATGGAGCAAGATGGGATATTGAACTGATCTTTAAAGAACTGAAAAGCAGATACGCTCTTGATGTTGTGAATACAAAGAACACACAAATTATCGAAGCCTTTATCTGGATATCGATTCTTACGCTTTTAGTAAGCAGGAGAATATATTCGTTAGTTCGGAAGTATAATCCAAAAGATGTTGGTTCTCGTTTTACACAATTGCGATGGAGTACGATTTTTGCTGAAAATGCTGATAAACAACTTACTCTGATTCTCAGATATTATGGGATTGAAAGAACTATTCTGACTGTTATGAATGTCTATTCAAGCCAGGCACTTGATCCCCATGTCAATAGACATCGGTTCAGGGATGACTGGTGGGCTTAACCGATGACCAATGAATTTTGATTTAATCGATTTTTCTTACCATTTCTGTATTTTTCCATTCTATTTATGAAATCAGACACATCAATCGGTTTGGATATGTAATCATCAAGACCAGCTTTCATAATTCTTTCTTTATCCCCTCTCATGGCAGATGCTGTGTAAGCTATTATTGGCACATCCTTATACTTGATCCTATTTTTTATTATCCTTGTCGCTTCAATGCCGTCCATACCTGGAAGCTCTATATCCATTAGAATAATATCATAAAGCACCTTATCAGTCATCCTTATAGCCTCAAGTCCATTACTTGCTGCTTCAGTTTTAAATCCCTCTGCATTCAGTATTTCGGATACTAATTCCATGCTGATGTTGTCATCTTCCACCACAAGTACTTTCTTCATTTATTTTCACTTATTTTCGCCAATATCGGTAATAAGAATGTGAAGGTGGTACCTTCACCAAACTGGCTCTCAGCCCAGACTTTGCCCCCATGCAGTTCCACAAGCTGCTTTGTGATTGCAAGACCCAAACCCGTGCCTCCGTATTTCTGGCTGATTCCCGATTCAAGCTGCTCGAACTTTTGGAAAAGCCTGCCAATATTTTCATCCTTTATCCCAATGCCAGTATCTGAAACCGAAATCTTCACCATATCCCCTTCTTTTTTCGCCGTTATTGTTATAGTCCCTCCCGTTTCCTTACTGAATTTCACGGCATTGCTGAGCAAATTAAATAGAATCTGTTTGAATCTCTGCTTGTCCGCTTGTATAAACTCAATTTGTGGGTCGAATTCCGTTTTCAGGAGCACATTATGCTTCATTGCCTTTTCATTTATGAGAGAAAGCGTCTCTTGAATGACTACAGACACTGACATCTTATCGGACACAAGTTCTATTTTCCCGGCTTCGATCTTGCTTAAATCGAGAATATCATTGATGAGGGTAAGCAGGAATTGATTGCTTGCAAGTATATTATCAACATAATGTTTCTGTTTTTCGCTTAATTCTCCAGCCATGCCCTGTGTAAGAAGTTCAGAAAACCCTATTGACGAATTCAGAGGTGTGCGAAGTTCATGGCTCATATTTGCAAGAAACTCGCCCTTGGCTTTGTCTGCAGCTTCAAGGCGCAGGTTTTCAAGGCGTGTTTCTTCGGCTTTCTTGCGCTCCGTTATGTCGCTGATGATGCTCATCATGAGTATTCCTTCTTCAGTCTTGACCGGGCTGAAGCTACACTCCATAGGAAACTCAGTTCCATCTCTTCGTCTTCCGAACTTATCTGCGCCTAAACACATTTGTTGCGACCTGGGTTTGGAGAAAAAGTTTACACAATGTCTGACGTGCACCTCCCTGAAGCGCTCAGGTATTAAAATTTCATAGGTTTTTCCAAATAATTCTCCTCTGTTGTAGCCAAACATCTCCTCTGTCTGAGCATTGGCAAACACGATGTTGCCGCTGGAGTTAACTGTCAAGATAGCATCTGGCGCGGATTCCAGAAGTGTCCTGAAATTTTCTTCTATTCGCTTGCGTTCCGTGAAGTCGATAACGATTTCATTGATTTGTCGAATCTTGCCGCTGTTATCCTTAACAGGAGAAGCTACTATATAAAAGAATTTTTGGTCGCCATTTTCCAGATGCATGCTTACATCTCTATGGGCTGTTTCACCTGTTTGAAGCACCTCTAAGGACGCACATTCTTTTTCAGGCTCATTTATTTTGTAAATCTCCCAGCAAAATTTACCTTCCATCTGATGAAAAGGTCCAAACCACTTTTCGGCAATACTGTTGGCATAGGTAATTCTGGTTTGACTGTCAAGTAACAACATGCCACAATTTGCATAACCTGTGACATCCTCGAGTCTGTTTTTTTCCTGTAACAATGCGTCTTTTTCCTGTTTCTCCCTAATGACCAACAACAAAAGGAAGGGTGCACTAAGAATAATCATCACGGAAGCATCTAAAATAATACGATTAAATTCGTACTGATATGAAAACAGTTCGTTTAAGATGAACATCGATGCAATCTCGGCGAAAAAAATGACTGCCACTATAATAAAGATTGACAGAGGAAACTTTAAAAATACCCTCTCGCTTTGCTTAATGATTGAACACCACTAACTTACTAAATTAAACATTTTAATTATACTTATAATTAGTGTATATATATATATATAGTTTTTGTTATAAGGATATTGTCAATCTGTCAATCTCTTTGCCTCCTTTAATCCATATCATATCCTTCTTCTTCCAGCATCTTTATCGTGAAATCACGATAGCTCAACCACTTCTTCGGGTCAAACTCCGATGCGTCTACCGCCTCTGACTTCGCATCCATTAGTTGCTGCATGTACTCGTCTATACTCGTCTATCGTCCCCTTCGCCCTGAGCAGGTAAATACGGGGTTTTCTGGTCTGCTGAGGTCTCAGGATCCTGCTGTATGCCTGGATATGCTTGCTTGGCGTCCAGGACGTTCCGCTATGATGATCACATTCGCCTGCGGGATGTTGAGCCCTGTCTCGCCACAGGTTGTGGTGGCAAGCAGGACTTGTGTTCCATTGTTATTGAAATCGTTGAGAACCACGTTTCTGTTCT
>JAUSDC010000187.1 GCA_030650845.1 Candidatus Methanoperedens sp. | reverse complement strand
GTCTAAGATTTCGCAGTAGAAATAGTTTTACATGATATAGTATGTACCTATACATATTATATCATTTTGCCAAAAAACAATATCTGTAGATGGTACTATCAAATTTTGATGGTGTTTTCCAACTCCATTCCGATGCTATAGGTAGGGAGGATTAAAATGTTCGAATCAGGCATGAAGCGATTGCCAAATGTGTCTTTTGAGAATTATTTCCTATATAACCAACGGTATCTCTTCCCCGCACCTCGTGCACTTCCCATCCTGGATCCTCACCTCACCCACACTGAACCCTGTACGGTCTATCAGCAGAGTATCACAGCGCGGACAGAATGTGTTCTCATACTTATGCCCTCCCACATTACCCAGATAAACGAACCTCATCCCCTCATTTTTTGCGATCCCATGCGCCATCTCAAGCGTAGATAGAGGCGTGGGCGCTACATGATCCATTTTGTGCATGGGATGAAAGCGCGTGAAGTGCATGGGTGTATCCTCTCCAAGGTTTTCCTTCACCCATTTTGCTATCTGCGTCAGCTCCTCCTTCGAGTCGTTGCGTCCGGGGATAATAAGCGTGATCGTTTCCACATGCATCCCCAGTTCCTTTGCGAGTTTCGTTGATTCAAGCACAGGCACTAGCTTTGCGCCGCATACTTTTTTATAGAACTCATCAGAGAATGATTTGATATCCACACGATATGCATCAAGATACGGCGCCATCCTTCGAAGTGCCTCGGGAGTGATGTAGCCGTTCGTAACATATATCGTCCTAAGCCCTGCTTTTTTCGCAAGCACAGCGCTGTCATAGGTATATTCATGCCATATCGCCGGCTCATTGTACGTCCAGGATATTGACTTACATCCAGAAGCTATCGCCCTTCTTATCGCCTCTTCAGGTGTTATTTCCTTTGTGAACGCTTCTTCAAGTGAAACCTGTGAGATGTTCCAGTTCTGGCAGTGCTGGCACTTGAAATTACATCCGATACTGCCCAGGGAATACGAGAGCGTACCGGGCAGGAAATGATACAGCGGTTTTTTCTCTATCGGGTCTACTGCTTCGCTTGATACAATATTATAGATGAGCGTGTGTATCCTGCCATTAATGTTCTTACGCGTCCCGCATATCCCAACTTTGCTTTCAGCGATGATGCACCTGTGCGAGCATATATTGCATTTTACTTTATTTCCAGGCAGCTCATCGTAAAGAACACCAAGTTTGATCATTACGCATACATCTCTGGTCTTGTTTCTATCTGTTTGGATCTCTTCTTTCGAAGTTCCCCTTTGATTTTCTCATAATAATCCATAGTCTCCGGGGTGACAGATGGGCCTGTATCCTCTATCGCAGCAAGGAAATGGGACTGCTTTACGTTTTTCGCATTAATATCTTCCCGCATCGCGAACCTTCCTGCTTTCATGGAAACCGAAGCAATATCAGCACCTGTAAATTCTTCAGTCAGTTTGACAAGTTCATCAAGTTTAACATCATTTGCAAGAGCCATTTTCGTTGTGTGAACCTTAAATATCTCAAGCCTTGTCTTTTCATCAGGCACAGGTACAAGTATCATCTCATCAAACCTGCCAGCTCGCAGGAGTGCGGGATCAATTAAATTAGGCATGTTGGTCGCTGCGATAACCACTACACCGCGCAGTTCCTCAAGACCGTCTAGTTCAGAAAGCAGCTGATTCACGATCCTTTCTGTCACATGAGACTCTCCCATGGATGACCCCCTCATTGGGGCAAGGGCATCAAGTTCATCCAGGAAAATGATCGCCGGCGCTACTTGACGCGCTTTTTTGAATATTTCTGCGATATGTTTTTCAGATTCACCATACCATTTAGATAATATATCGCTACCTTTGACCGTAATAAAATTTGCCTCACTTTCATGTGCTATGGCTTTGGCAAGTAGTGTTTTTCCAGTGCCTGGAGGACCATAAAGCAGCACGCCTTTAGGGGCTTCTACTCCTATCCGCCTGAAAGATTCACCATATCTCAGGGGCCACTCTACAGCCTCTTTGAGCAGTGATTTTACTTTCTCAAGACCACCTATATCATTCCATGTAACGTTTGGCACTTCGAACAGGATCTCGCGAAGTGCCGACGGCTGAATCTCTTTCATGACACTTTCAAAGTCTGAACGCATAACTATCAATTTATCAAGCGTCTCCCTGGGTATCTCCTTGATATCAAGATCGATCTCAGGAAGCACTCTTCGAAGGGCATTCATCGCAGCCTCACGACACACCGCAGCGATGTCAGCCCCCACGAACCCGTATGTGCGGGTGGCAAGATCATCAAGCTTGACATCTTCAGCAAGCGGCATCCCGCGCGTATGTATCTGGAATATCTCGCGCCTGCCCTCGCGGTCGGGTACGCGCAGTTCTATCTCCCGGTCGAACCTGCCCGGGCGGCGAAGCGCCATGTCTATAGCTTCCGGTCGGTTGGTGGCCGCGATAACGATAACGTTCTTTCTGGATTTCAGTCCGTCCATGAGAGCAAGCAATTGAGCCACCACTCGGCGCTCCACCTCGCCAGTAACCTCCGCTCGTTTGGGGGCAATGCTATCAATTTCATCGATAAATATGATCGCTGGGGTATTTTTTTCCGCTTCCTCGAACGCCTCGCGAAGCTTGTGCTCGCTCTCGCCATAGTATTTTGACATTATTTCAGGACCATTGATTATCTTGAAATACGCATCACTTTCAGTAGCTACAGCCTTTGCCAGCATGGTTTTTCCTGTCCCTGGAGGACCGTGCAGAAGCACTCCCTTTGGAGCATCGATACCAAGGCGGTTGAACAGTTCTGGGTGCTTGAGGGGCAGCTCGATGATCTCGCGGATCTTTGTGATCGCAGGTTTAATACCGCCAAGGTCTTCGTACATGACCTCGGGGATCTCCTGTTCAAGAGCAACTGCCTCAGGTAACAACTCAACTTCCGTGATATCAGTGATCTTAACTATCCCTGAAGGTATAGTCGTGACCACCTGCAGTTTTATCTCGCCAAGACCAAAGGAGGGAAACATCCCCTGGAATATCTGTTCGAACATAACGTCACTGCCTATGGTTTCTTTAGGTTTCCTTACGCTTGTGGTCGATATCAAATCTCCTTTTGAGACCGTCCTGTTATGGAATATGGCGCGCAGGCTTTCACTTGGCGCATAAATGTGGATATTCTGTATTACAGGTGAAAGAGTGACCTTTTTCGCTTCTTTCCACTCCGCTTTCCTGACTTCAACAAATTCTCCTATGCTTGTCTTGGCATTTGTGCGAATCAACCCATCCATCCTTATAACGTCCTGCCCTTCATCCTGCGGATATGCCCTGCCCACCATGGCTGAGGTCGGATGTTCCCCTTTTATCTCAACTACATCGAATATATTGACCCCGATGGCGTTCCTGAACTTCTCATCTATCCTGACGATGCCCTTTCCGACATCCCTCTGATCCGCTTCGGATACCTTTAATCGAACATTATTTTCCATGATCTTGCCCCAATTAAATATAAATACGTTATTGCATAAACGTTTGCTTTCTCCCCGGTCCGACTGAAATATATTCTATATGTACTCCCATCAATTTTTTAAGCAATTCGATATATTTTCTTGCATTATCCGGAAGCCCACCCAGACTTTCAATTCCTGATATGTCTTCGTCCCAGCCTTTGACTTCTGTATATACAGGTTTGCACCTTGCAAGGTCATCAGATGATTCAGGGGGGTAATCTATTATTGTTCCATCCAGTTCATATCCTGTGCAGATATTTAACATTGCAAGTCCGCCAAGGACATCAAGTTTGGTAAGAGCAAAACCGGTATATCCGTTAAGGTTTATGGACTTTTTCGCAAGCGGAAGATCGAACCATCCGCATCTTCTTGGACGTCCAGTGGTCGTTCCGAATTCACCTCCTTTTTCTCGCAGATGCTCTCCAACAACGTTTTTTTGCTCTGTTGGAAGCGGTCCTTCTCCCACGCGGGTGATGTAAGCCTTTATCACGCCGATCACATTATCCACTTTTGTGGGACCAACACCAAGTCCTGCGCAGGCAGATCCTGCTATTGTGCTTGAGGAAGTTACGAACTTTTGAGTGCCGTGGATAATATCAAGATGCGTACCCTGAGCACCTTCAGCCAGCACTTTTTTTCCTTCTATTAATGCAAGATTGATCTCCCTTGATACGTCTGTGATAAATGGTTTTAATTTCCTACCTAACCCTATATACTCATCAATCCCGTGACGCGCGATCTTCGGGTCGCCGCCCATTTCTTTTATATCATTCTCCTTCTGAGGGGCAAGTTCATCGAGCCGTTTCATAAAGCGCTTTTTATCTGCGATGTCAGCCATCTGTATCTCGTCGCGCCCTACTTTATCAATATATGCAAAACCTATTCCCCGGTTCGTGGTGCCAATTTTTACTGTGCGCTTTGATTCGCGAAGGGTGTCAAGAGCTATGTGATAGGGCATTATAATGCTTGTCTTTGCGTCGATACCAAGCTTTACAGGCGTTACTTCAACACCATTATCAGCAAGCATTGAGAGCTCTTTCATCAGTATCTCAGGATTCATGACAGTCCCGGGACCGATAAGCAGCCTGGAATCAAAAAGCACTCCTGAAGGAACAAGGTGCAGCTTGTAGGTCTTTCCCTCTGCAACAACGGTGTGTCCTGCGTTATCACCTCCCTGGAAGCGCGCAACAATATCGTATCGTTCCGCCATCATATCTACGATCTTGCCTTTTCCTTCGTCCCCGAACTGTGCGCCTGTGATTATAGTGAACATAAATATCTACCACTTGATTTTTGGCGTGAAAGATGATAATACTATTTCTTTAATGCAACACTATCACTTCAAAATTACTAGAAAAGCGACCTGAGTTCCCAGAGCAATTTCGGATTTTTCTTGAAAATGACAGCCAGCATATGTGGCAGTTCCATATTACTCGCATCCACGCCATCCAAAGAATGTGCAAGCTTGTTAAATTGTTCATCATTGAGGTTTACCATCAGGTTCTTGACCTTCAACGACCTTTCAATCTCTTTTCCGATAGTGGCGCGCCACCGGTCTTCATATTCTTTCAGGGTCTTAACCGAATAATCTCCCTTCTCTTTCGCTTTAATGCAGACCTCACCTGCTATCTTTCCAGCATCCATAGCATTGGTTATGCCGCCGCCAGTCAGGGGATCTGACTGCCTTGCTGCATCTCCAACAAGCATCAGCCCGTCAGCTATCGTCTTTTTAATTGGTCCGCTAACAGGAACCCCCCCAACCACCATTTCTATGATCTTGCCCTGGGGTATGGAAGTCTCAACAAATTTAGTAAGGAGAGATAGTGCCCTGATCTTTCCTGATTTGCTGCCAAGTATCCCGATCCCAACATTAGCTGTATTTCCTCCTTTCGGAAAAATCCAGACATATCCACCTGATGAATATTTTTCTCCGATGTAGAATTTGCTATATTCTCCAGGATCGATATTTGAGATAAGAAATTGCGCGCATGTCTCTATATCATGCGGTTTTAACGAGGTATCTATTCCGCCCCATCTTCCGATCTTGGACTCGATCCCATCCGCGCCGATGACGATATTCGCTTTGATATCAAACATGTCTCCCATATACATTGCTTTGATGCCAGACACCTTTCCGTTATTTTTCAATAATCCGGTAGCCCGGGTCTTTACCCGAACTTCGGCTCCTGCCATGGCAGCTTTCTGGGCAAGCACCCTGTCAAACACTTTTCGTTCGAGCGTATAACCCACGTCTTTCATGGCAGCATCACAGGACATTAATATCTCAGTTCCGTCAGGAGCAACGATCCTTGAACCTTTTACTTCGGCTGATATCCATCGTTTGTCTGGCGCTATGTGCTTTAATAATTGATCTTTTCCAACGCCTTCAGCACATCTGACCGGATCTCCGATTTCCTGTCTTTTTTCAATAAGCAGAACATCAAGGCCTCCTTCGGCGCAGGTCTTTGCTGTGATCGAACCCCCGGGTCCAGCCCCAACCACGATGACATCATAGCTGTCTTTCATTTCACCCTGACCTCCAGAGCGCCTACGGGACAGATCTTTGCGCATACGCCGCAACTTGTACAAGAATTATCTACTTCGATCCAGGTCTCAATTAGCTCCAGGGCTCCTTCAGGGCAAACGCCCACACAGGCGCCACAATATCCGCATTTATAACGATTCACTTCGACACTCATAAATCTGATTTGCTAATGCAGTCCCTACGTATATATTTTATCGGGTCTTTTTGGAGAATGCATTTTAGACTAGATCAAAAGGATTTCATAAACAACTAACTCGTACGAACTGAAACGAACTCATGCTTCTGGAGTTCGTTCGAGTTCGTATCAGTTCGTTGTAAACGTCCGTATTTTGACTATAAATCCATAATACCTTAATAATATAACCTGCAGTTATCTACTGATATGGTAAATATTATATATGGTAATGTTGTATTATGCAGAGGTGAAGTTAAAATGAGTCACGTCATTGGATTGAAATGCAGGGAATGCGGAGCTGAATACCCTGCCGTTATCCAGAATACATGTTATGAATGTTTCGGACCCCTTGAGGTCAACTACGACTGGGACTATATCTCAGACCATATCAGCAAGGAAAAAATAGCATCAGGACCAAAATCAATATGGAGATACGCAGACCTTTTACCGCTTGAATCCGAGAAACGCATCGACCTTGGCGCAGGATTTAACAAACTTCACCATGCGCATCGTCTTGGAGCGGCTCTCGGACTTGATGAACTATATATTATTGATGAATCCGTCAACCCGACCAACTCATTCAAAGACAGGGTCACATCAGTTGCGATCTCAAAAGCCATTGAATTCGATGTGAAAGCAGTAGGATGTGCAAGCACGGGCAACCTTGCAGCAGCAGTGGGGGCACATGCAGCAAAAGCTGGACTTCCGGCTTATATTTTTATCCCTGCGACCATTGAACTCGGCAAGATCGTACAGATGCTCATCTACGGTCCTAATGTCATCGCTGTGGAAGGCACATACGATGATGCCAACCGCCTTGCAAGTGAAGTGGCCGATTCCCATCCGGATTGGGCTTTTGTAAATATCAATATCCGTCCCTATTATACCGAAGGTTCAAAGACATTGGCTTACGAAACTGCAGAGCAGTTGAACTGGACCGTCCCTGATCACATCGTTGCCCCTATGGCAAGCGGTGCACTTCTTTGCGCCATATCCCGCGGGTATAAGGAACTGGAACGCGTAGGTCTTGTTGACAGCGCGGACGTGAAAATTTCCGGCTCCCAGCCGCTTAACTGTTCCCCCATATCAACTGCGGTGCAGAACAACAGCGAGGTTGTGCCTGTGCGGAAATTCGAGACCATTGCTCACAGCCTTGCAATTGGAAATCCTGCTGACGGCTACTATGCAAAAAAGACAATACTTGATTCAGGCGGATTTGCAGCCACCCCAACGGATCCTGAGATCATAGATGCGATACATCTTCTTGCAAGGACAGAAGGCATTTTCACTGAACCCGCAGGCGGCACTACGGTTGCAGGATTAAAGAAACTGGTAGAGAGCGGTCATATAAAACGCGATGAGCGCGTGGTGGTCTATGTAACAGGCAACGGTCTTAAAGCGCAGGAAACGCTTCTTAAATCGTTGCAGCGCCCTCCTGTCATCAAGCCCATACTTGGAGAATTCGAGCGTCTCACAGCGCCGAAGATCGATATTCATGAACATAAAGAGCCCTTACTGGCTCGAACATAAAGGTGATATAAATGGTCAAAATAAGATTTTCTTCTGCATTGAGCAATGTGACACATGCTCGCGAAACGACTCTTGACATCGGAGATACTACTGTAAAAGTTGTGCTTGATAATCTTATTAAGCAGTTCGGCGCTGATTTTGAGAAGCGCATTCTTGACAAAGGCGAAGTCAGGCGTTTTGTCAACCTGTATGTGAACGGTGAGGACATACGGCATCTTAAAGGTCAAGATACTTCAGTGAAAAGTACTGATGAAATATCGATACTTCCAGCAGTGAGCGGCGGATAAACCTGAGAAAAGCGAGACGCAAAGCCGTTATCGAATGAAAAAATATTCCTTTTTTTTAACAGCTAAAAAAATGATTTCTTAAAGGCTATTTAAAACCTTCAAACTTGCCACTCCTTCTTCCACCGTCCTTGCTTCTGTAACGACCCGTCCCTTATATCCATCAAGTTTCTTCACGACATTTTTCCAATTGATGGTCCCTTTACCGAGTGAAAGATGTTCGTCACTTCTACCCTTATTGTCATGAAGATGGACGTGAATTACCTTACTTAAGTCCTCAAGGAACTCATCCACCATTCCATTCGTGTTAGCATGTCCGATATCAAGCGTAAGCCCCACGTTATCGCACTCAAGCGACTCTATCATACCAAGGATCTCACCAGGTTGTTTTCCAAGGATGAACTGCATGTTCACCATGTTCTCAACGCCTATCCTTATGTCGCGCTCGTTTGCGAAATCACATATTTGCCGCAGCCCATCTATGTTCTGCCTCCATGCCATTTCAGGCAGCTGCATGCCAAGAGGTGAGAGATGACCAGGATGCACGACTGCTAGCTCAATGAAATCCGAGGCTCTATCCAGACATTTAGTCATCTGTCGGATGGTTTCGTTCCAGATGGGGTGGTTCAGGCTGCCTAGGTTAAGGTCTGAAAAGGGAAGATGCAATGTTAGAACAAGGTTCGTTGTCTCGATAATGTCCTTTATCTGAGATAATGTGGAATCATTCAACTGCTGTTTGCCTTCGCTTACTATTTCCCAGCCTGTAAAACCCAGGTCTTCGAGATCGTAAGCCCAATCAAAAGGGTTGTTCACAAGAGCAAGTGATGAGAAACTGACTTTCATGAGGAGCTTATTTACTTTCATTATATAAGGATTATTTGCAAATCTTTAATAGAACATCCAACGATTTAAAAGCCCTATGAGACTCGTGATGAAATTCGGCGGAACTTCAGTTGGCGATGGAAACCGTATGAAGCACGTCGCAGAACTTGCAAAAGTTTACAGGGATAGCGGTAACGAGGTCGTGCTTGTGACCTCAGCCTTAAGCGGAGTCACGGATTCGCTCCTGAAATATGCAAAGGAAGCTTCCGAGACCGGAAAAACCTCATCTATCAAAGAATTCATCGCAGACCTTACAAAGCAGCACCACAGGGCAGCGCATGAAGCTATTGACGGCACTAAGAACGGAAAAAAGATAGCTGAGGTCGTGACAGGAGAACTCGACTCCCGCATAGAGGAACTGGAAAAAGCCCTTATCGGGATATGCTATCTTGGCGAGCTTACTGTGCGATCCATTGATTATATTTCATCATACGGTGAGAGACTTGCTGCGCCAATACTGTGCGGGTCATTGAACTCGATGGGGATAAAGTCCAGGTCATTCACAGGAGGAGAAGCAGGCATAATTACCTCTGAAGAATATGGCAATGCCAAGCCCCTTGACATAACATATTCACTTGTTAAGGAACGTATCGAACCCATGCTGAAGGATGGCATCCCTGTCATTACAGGTTTTATAGGAGAGAATGAAGCCGGTATTATCACGACGCTTGGACGCGGCGGATCAGATTTCTCTGCATCTATTATCGGCGCTGCATTAAAAGCTGACGAGATCTGGCTCTGGAAAGAGGTGCATGGCATATTGACTACTGATCCAAGAATTGTCCCGGAAGCTCGCACTATTCCCGTCATTTCCTATATTGAAGCCATGGAACTTTCATATTTCGGTGCAAAAGTGCTTCATCCAAAGACCATCGAACCTGCTATCAAGCACGGGATACCTGTACGGGTCAAGAACACATTCGATCCTTCCTCCCCGGGTACCATCATTGTAAAAGACCTGAAGCAGAGCAAAGATATCGTGAAGGCTGTGACAGTTATCAGGAACGTTGCGCTCATCAACATATCAGGAGCATGGATGGTCGGGACCATAGGAGTTGCAGCGCGCGTTTTTACTACACTTGCAAATTCGGGAGTCAATATCATCATGATCAGCCAGGGTTCTTCGGAAGCCAATATTTCACTGGTTGTGGACGAGAGCCATCTTGATAAGGCTGTGAAAGGGATCAAGGCTGAATTCAAGAACGGAATAATCAAAGATGTTACTCAGGACAGGAATATTTGTGTGGTCGCTGTGGTCGGGGCTGGGATGGCTAATACACCAGGGGTGGCAGGACGCGTCTTTGGAGCGCTTGGAAAAGCCCGCGTGAATGTTATCATCATAAGCCAGGGTTCATCACAGCATAATATCTCATTCGCTGTCAGCGAGAGCGATGCAGTAAAAGCAGTCCAGGTGCTGCATAAGGAATTCGGGCTGGATAAAGAGATATAGTATTTATGATCGATATTGGCAGTTTACCTTTATATTCAAAGATTATTCTTTTTATCGGTTTTGGGATAGGATTTGTTTCATTCGTTCTGTTGATGAAATACCCGATAATGCTGATATTGATGAAATACAGTCCGGAATACAGGGAATTTGTAAAAAGGACACTTGCGCGTAGCAAAGTGAAAAACAGATTATGAGAAAAATAATTTTCGTGACCGGTAATGCTCATAAAGTAAAAGAAGCAAGTAACATCCTCTTAAAACTTGGCATAACCGTTGAACAGAACAATTGCGGATATCCTGAACTTCAGGAGGATGAACTTGAAAAAATAGCTGCCTACGGAGCAGAATGTGCTGCCGACCACCTGGGAGGCGAGGTAATGGTGGATGATTCAGGGCTGTTCATCAGGGCTCTTGGGGGATTCCCGGGTCCGTATTCTGCCTACGTTTTTGATACGCTGGGGAATGAGAGGATACTCAAAATGATGGAAGGGGGGACAGACAGAGCGGCAGTGTTTAGATGCGTCATAGGATACTGCAGACCGGGGGAGAAGGCTCTTTTGTTTTCAGGAGAAGTGGAAGGTGAGATCTCACTTGTTGGCAGGGGAGACGCGGGCTTCGGGTACGACCCGATATTTGAGGTGGGCGGCAGGACTTTTGGGGACATGGGGGATTACGAGAAAAACCTGCTTTCTCACAGGTACAGGGCGCTTTTGAAGTTTGCACGTGGCTGAACGAAGGACAATAGAAAAATATTTAAACTAAATAGTTGTATTATTTATTGGAGATCATATGAGTCGTGGGATATGAGGAGGAGTGAATATGATGAAAGAAGATGTATCTATTGAGGTTGAATGGAACGGTGGTTCAGTTAAAGGATTCAGATCAAAAGAAGATGCAGAGCGATACATATCCAGGGTCTGTAAGAAAATGGCACCTGATTTCAAGTATTCAATTTATTCCATTTACAATTCAAGTCTTCCTACAAACCAAAAACCGTCCCAGATGCAATTTTCCTGGGAGAGAATCTGAGCCAGTTGAAGCTAACCTGGTGCTATTGAATAACACCGTAAAAGCAGCTGGTTCAACTGGTTCGTGACATTTATTACAGTTCTAATCTCTCAAGCCTTTTCGAAGCTTCCATCAGTGTTTCCTCTTTCTTTGAGAATGTAAAGCGCAGTTTATGCTTTCCTGCTTCACTCTTATAGAAACTGCTTCCAGGCACAGCTGCCACACCAATCTCGCTCACAAGATACCTTGCAAATGTCATGTCATCCATCCCAATGCTATCAGGGATATCAGCAAGGATATAATATGCACCTTCTGGCAGAATGCATCTGAATCCTGCTTTTATTAAGGCATCATAGAGCAGTTTTCTCTTCGCATCATACATATTCGCAAGCTCTTTGTAATATGAATCAGGGAACCGCAATGCTGTTACGCAGGCATGCTGGAGCGGCGCAGGCGCTCCAACAGTGAGGAAATCATGCACCTTTCTGAGAGCAGAGGTAAGTTCCTTTTGCGCGACCGCATAACCGATTCGCCACCCTGTAACGCTGTATGTCTTTGAGAAACCGCTTATTGTAATGGTCCTGTCTTTCATTTCATCAAGTGATGCGATGCTGATGTGCTTTTTTCCATCGTACAGTATGTATTCATAGATCTCATCTGTCACAGCGATAACATCATGATCAGCGCACAGGTCTGCGATCAATTTCAGCTCATCCCTTGTGAATACTTTCCCGCATGGGTTGTTGGGCGTATTCAGGATAAGTGCACGGGTTTTATTATTGAAAGCTGAAACAAGGGCATTCTCATCGATGCTGCCGTCATCGTTCAATGGCACAAAGCGCGGCACTGCGCCTGAGACTGCTGCATCTGGACCATAATTCTCATAGAATGGCTCAAATACCACGACCTCCTCACCTTCGTTGATAAGAGCAAGCATGGAAGCCATCATAGCTTCTGTGGAGCCGCAGGTTACAGTAACCTCGGTATCAGGATCTGCCTCAATATGATTGTATTTGAGGACTTTTCGGGAGATCTCTTCGCGCAGGTCTTTAGCGCCCCAGGTTATGGAATACTGATTATATACCAGAAGTCATGACTGAATAGTAACCTATATATTCCATCACGGCGTCAGGAGTAGTGTCAACACTCATAAGAGGATAAGAATGGATAGAGAAAACCAGATCCGAAAGCGGCTAAACATGCCCGAGCTACTCCCGGAACACAGGAAAGTCCTGGAGCGGTGGGACAGGGAATGCGAAAAGAACGAGAACATCGTCCCGTCCACAAGGGCAGGGCAGCTATTCAAGATCGTGCCGCTTGCCCTGGCTGTCAGGAAACCGTTTGATAAGATGGATCGCGAAGACATTGAGGAGTTCCTTTACAGCCTTGATGTTGAGACCTGCACTCTTGACCAGTACAAGATCTACATCAAGAAATTCTTCAAATGGCTTTACAGGAGCGATACGTACCCGGACATGGTTCGGTGGATTAAAATCTCAAATCATAAAAAAAGGATGCTGCCTGACGATATTCTCACGGCTGCCGAGGTCAAAGCCCTGATAGATGCGGGGGATAATCCCAGGGATCGGGCGTTTGTATCTGTTCTATACGAGAGTGCAGCCCGTGTTGAGGAGATGGTAGTCCATGAGAAAAAGAAAGGGAATATAACAATTCCCGTGATGCTGAAAGACCTGATATTTGACCAGTTCGGGGCGGTTATTATCCTCAACGGGAAAACCGGAATGCGCAGGGTGCGGCTGATACGGTGCGTCCCGGATCTGTTAGTTTACATCAATAACCGCCCCAGTAAGGGTGATACTGAGCCGCTATGGATAACCCATGATTCACTGAATGCCGCACTTTCAGTATCCAGGGCGTACAGCTTGATTATTTCGATCGCCAAAAAAACAGATATAAAAAAGAATATACACCCGCATCTGCTCAGGCATACCCGGCTGACCGAAGTTGCAGGTTTTTTCAAGGAAGCTGATTTGAAGGTGTTTGCTGGCTGGACCGCAGATAGTAAAATGGCATCTGTATATATACACAGGTCTGGGGCTGACGTGGACAGGGTGCAACTGGAAGCCGAAGGAATAATCACAAAAGAAGAAAAGAATAAAGAAAGCGATATTCTCAAACCTATACCATGCCCGCGCTGCAGGGAGAATAACCCCTCAACCGCGCGCTTCTGCTATCGCTGCGGTATGGCTTTAGACATGGAAACTGCAATGAAGATCGACAAAGGAGAATCAGGAATGGCACTTGAATTAATGGATCTTATTCAGAGAGAACCCAGGCTGGTGGAGATGCTAAAGAACATCACAAAACCAGTGGCGGTAAAATAGTTTTTGCATAGTGTGGTTCTTGCAGTTTTTCCCCCGCAGCCATAAGGACCATCTGCGGCCCGCTCTTCAGGAAAGGCGGCCCGAACTGCGCCAGATATTCAACCAGATCCCTGTCCGTTTTCAGCTTTTCCCTGGCATACTCCACGAAAATAGTAGGAAAGTCCGGTTGTGTTATTTTTGCCATGATTAATTCCAAATATGGGATTCTTGCTATTTATATTATAAGTTTCAATAAATCCAGTTTACTGAAACTTAGTTTCAGTAAATTTAAAACACTGCAACTAAGTTACAGTATATTCATTTTACTGCAACTAGAATGGTCAATCACCGAGAGGGGGGATCAGTAAAAATAAGCCTGAACCCGCAGCGATTATCAGAGGATGCAATTCTCCAAATAATCATAAAATATATATTCCTGCGATGGATGTTTAATGTTCAGTAAAACTCATTATTTATTTTTAACTTTCGGACGAAGGTCTCGATGGTAAGACCCCTGCCGAAGCTTGCGGGATAATAGTCGAAGACGATAACAAGTGGATTACTCTGATTCAGAATGCCAGGCAGAATAATAATAGTTGGTTTTATATACTTTCTAACAAAATATTAGCAAGCGATATGAAAACTTGCATTTTTATTGTTGGAGACAGGCGTAGTGGCAAAACATCCACAATTAAAAGCTTGACTGGATGTAGCAGAAATGGATTGTGGACGGTGAGGAGTCTTAACAAAAAGCCTCTAATGGCGTTTGTGGTTCTTTCGGCTATAACGGAACTTGGTGGTAACGAAAATCCCCCAAATAAATTCCCAGATTCTTTAGAAAAACGGTTTGATGTTAATAGAAACAAGTACAAAATACTAATTTGTCCTTTTGAACTGAATACGTGGGAAAAATACAGTCTTGACAAGTACATACAAAATGCGAGGAGTCAAAGTTTCCATGTGAAAGTTGCAGTAATCGAAAAAGATTATAGCGATTCTTCATATGACATATCAAACATCAGAGATATTTGTAAAAAATTAAAAACCCCACTATTAATTTTGAACATTACTAACGATTACAACGAAGAATCAAGAAAGATAAGAAAGAAATTTTATCCAAAATAGAAAGTCAACTTTATACACAGAAACTATTCATACAAAGAATATCAGGCAGCAACCGATTTTTGACAGGTATGCCCAGCCACCGAAGACTTGACAAAACCTAATAAGAAAAAGACTAAATAGTAAAAAGGCAAAGATATGAAGAGAATACAACATACCTGAACAAGTCTTAAAAAATCACAATGCAGGGAACAAAACCAGCAAGCGTGAAAGGTTGTTTTGTTTACAAAGTGAAAACCGATATACAACGGATTTATATAAGATAGGGTATCCAGGTTTTACACAGTTCAAGTTAAAGAACCGAGGCGGAGCGGTTCTGTAAAAATATAAGGGGGAAGTCATACTTGGATATGTTTTATTATAAAAATCCTGCGCTTTGTGTTTTTTACTGTCTAAAGTTAAGTGTAAATTATTTTTAAAAGGGTTACTAACAGCGTTTTTTGAGTGTGGAATGTTTTTAATACTGTTCGGTGCATAGCGAAAAAAACAGTCTAAACCTCATTTTAAAAATGTTAAGTTACGCTTATACATGCGTAAAAATCAAATATTTTTTACAAAATATGTTAATACTGTTCTCGTTCTGGAGTGCTTTTGGGATTGATCATAGTGCTTCCTGCGCCTGTCCCGGCCCTTTGCGCCCCAAAACATGGATATGTTAAAAGTAAAGCTGGAGCGGTTTAGCGTTAAACCTGGATATGTTAAAGATAAAGCTGGAGAGGTTTGCTTTGATTGGCTTTCATACCTGGATATGTTAAAAGTAAAGCTGGAGCGGTTTAGCGTTAAACCTGGATATGTTAAAGATAAAGCTGGATACATTTTGGCGAAACAGTTAAAAAAACAGACGTGGAAGCTTTTTGGATGATAAAAAAGCGGTGTGCGGGGATAACAGTAAAGGTATAAAAAAATAAACTTGGATATGTATATCCTTATCCAATTTGTTTTCTAATACCATCTTTGTCGAAATGTAAAAATCAGGCTTATCCTGGACGCATCTAAAACCGGTGATACATTTCAGGTTTTTCATCTGGATTCATTACTCCACGCTGTAAAACATGGTATAAATTCAATGATAACGGGGATCGCAGAATAAACGACTTAAACTAGCTTAAAATCCAGTATGGATAACATGGATAACATGGATATATATATACCATGAGAGCTTAATAAGACCTTAGGGCTATCGCCCTTACATAATCGGAGGTCAAAGAAAATGGCATATAAGGCTCCCCAAAAACTCCCTGTAAACCTTCCAGGAGCCATCAGGCATTACTTGAAGGCACGGCAGATCTGGCAGACCTTTAAGGGCAGGTTCGCCCTTAATGACGAGGTTAGCAGGCAGGTAAGAAAGGATACGGTGAGGTTCGGGATAGAGGAAAGGTTCAGGGTGGGATTATAACATGGTCACGCCAGGCTATACTTCCTTAAATGTCAAAAAACCCACTATGGCTCTCCTCAACCAGACGAGGGCTGAGGAGGCTGGACGCTTAGGAGAAAGCAACATAGAGCAGGATGAGTTTTTAAGATTCCTGCTCACGCTTTACCAGGCTGTTAAAGGCGATACCCTTGTGCTCAGTTCAGTATGGAAGAAAATGGGTAAGAAGGAGTAACAAGGTTAAGCGCAAAACCGGGGAGAGGATTTTTTTCTTTTCGTAACTCACCAGCTTTACACATATCCATATTATCCATATTATCCATAATATTTATTCGAAAGGCACATCCACTAAAACAAGGTTTGATGCCAGGGATGCTCCATCTGAAGGAGGACGGGGATATAATTTGAGAGGCCACCCATTTTCTGATCTTCTTGATCTCTGGCTGTCCTGGTCTTCTCTGGTTTCTGTTTTATGAAAAAAACCCAAAAATCGGGTTTATCCAGGATGCACCTGAAACCGGTAATTCATTTCAGGTTTTTTATCTGGAATCGTTACGCTCTGCCGAAAAACAAATCAAAAAATGAACGTTAACGGGGATCGCAGGATAAACGGCTAAAAATAGCTTAAAATCCTGTATGGGTACTATGGTAACTATGGGTATATATATCATGAGAGCCTAATAAGACCTTAGGGCTATCGCCCTTACATAGTCGAAGGTAAAACATGGGAACACAGTTCGATAACACAACTATCACCCTGACAAAAGGGAAGAGCCTGATGGAAGCACTCAAGGAGGCTCTGGGAAAGAAAGGACTGGCGGGCAAGATGGACAGCGAGAACGGGATTTTTATCATCGATGATGTAACCGTGAAATCCATTGAAGGGGATGAAGTTGCTTGCCTTGTCGAATACGAATACGGAATGTGAGGAGGCTTGATTATGCAATATAAAAATGACGAAAAAACAGTTAAGGAACATCTGGAGAGCTTGCAGGTTCATGAAATACACGGGCAGCACATACTGGACGCAAAAAAGGCAGTAGAAGTATTCATGGGGGGATCGAAATGAGCGGGGAATCCCTTGTAGTCGGCAGCCTGATTTTCAATGACGGGACGCCGGAAAAAACCAAGCTGCAGGTGCTTGAGGAGTTAGCAGGAGCTATAGAGGTAGAAGTTTCAGACCTGAGGTTTGACATCTATAGCGGTAAGTGGTCTTTCCAGAGCATAAACTGGCAGTCCCATGTTAAAGGCGATAGGGATACTTACCTTCATGGAAAGCCGGAAGAGCGCAATAAAACAACTCAATTGCAGCCTGCATCACCTTACCGATCCAGAGGAGATAAACTACCGTGAGGAACCCAAGAAAAACAAACAACATGAGGAATGAAAAAATATGAGCAATAAAGTAATACTCCCCGTGAGACTTGACAGCTACGCAGGGAATACAAGCGCACTTGAGGTGCATTTCTTTAAGGACAGCGAGGAATACGGCGCCAAATCAGTACCCGATGATAGCATATGGATCACCACAGGATATAAAGAGTTACCCGCATGTTTAAGGGGCACAGAGTGCAACGGGAAGGGATTGTAATGTTAGTGATACAATCTTCATATCCCCCATTTTCCCCTCAGGCTCCCCAAACCCCCCCTGTAAACCTTCCCGGAGCCATCAGGCATTACTTGAAGGCACGGCAGATATGGCAGACCTTTGAGGGCAGGTTCGCTCTTAATGACGAGGTTAGCGGGCAGGTCAGAAGGGATACGCTCAGGTTCAGGATCGAGGAGAAGCACAGGCTGGGGTTATAACATGGGCAGACCAGAAGGATATACCACAATTCAGGTAAAAAAGCCCACCCTTGCGCTTTTAAACGAGATGAAGGCACAGGAGGCTGGACGGATCGGGGAGAGCAACCTTGATCAGGATCAGTTCTTAAAGTTCCTGCTCACCCTTTACCAGTCGGTCAAGGGAGATACCCCGGTTCTTAGCGCAGTCTGGAAGAAAACCGGCAGATAGGGTCAAGTCAGGTGTGGGGTTATTCTTTCTTATCTATAAAAACCATACTTACCATAGATACCATATATCCCATATTTTTTAAAACCCATAGATACCATAGATACAATAGATACAATAGATACCATATATACAATAGATACCATAGATACCATAGATCCTATATTTTTTTAAAAAATCTAATATAGAGGCAGCGTCCTACTAAGTTGCGGTAACTGCAACTAAGAGAGGAAGGAACGATGCTGGACGAGGACGAAAGGAATAAGGGTGCAGGAATGGCGGCTATCAAGTGCGGGAAGTCTGAGGACGAGGATAACCAGGAACTAAGCGAAGAGACAAAAGGGAGATAGAAGAAGCCCGTACTGAGATAAAGGCAGAGAAGTTCCACACTTTTGAAGAAGTCAACAGAGAGCTGGGATTATGATTTAGAGGTCTTTTTTAAAGCTCTACACCCTTGTCGGGCGATTTAAAGCGAGTTTACCCGGTAAGTTAAGGATATCTAACTCAGTCACTAAGCTCCCTTTAAAAATCCCCATTAGCCCTTCGGAGCGTTTTAAGGGGATGTCATGTCCTGACGCAGGGAAGCGCGCCGGTCTCTTCTATTGCCTGACTCCAGAAGGACGAAAAGTCACAGAAAAAATCGTCAAGGAAACATTAGAGCAGAAGCCATTATACAACATCCATTGAATAAAACTCATTCAGCTTATTCCTAATCTTATATTCTTTCCTTTGTTCTTGTCGTAGTTTTGAATAAAAAATTAAAAAAAATTGCCAAGTGTATACGAGTTCTTCCAGATTCCATTAATTTTCTATTATACGCTATACGAAGCGACTGTTCTTCTTCTGCCCACTTCATCTGTTTTTTTAACTCTACCATATACCACTTCCTTTTAAAACCATTGAGATAAATAATTTATCGACCTAAGATTTGCACAGCGATTAACTCACTCAATTTCCTATTGTAACTTATTACAATAGTATTCCAATTATAGCAACTGCCCCGGCATCGCCCTTCGTAGCAGTGAGCAGGCGCGTCGGGTACTGCAACATCCTATCCCTCGAAGATCTGACAGAACCGGAAAAAAGTAGGTTTTAAGCACGCCCGCGCAAATGTATATTTCATGGCTGAATTAACAGTCAAGCGAATAATCGGAATCCATGACGACATCATACAAGAATACGGTGGAACCGGTGGTTTATTAACCCAGGGCACGCTCGAATTACTGGTTTATAAGGCGAACCGTGAAAAAGATTTGTTTGGGCAGGCAGCCTTAATCTTGCATACTATAGCTGCACAACATCCTTTTTTCGATGGAAACAAGAGGACTGCATTTGCAGCGGCGGAAAACGTGCTTGGAGAAGCTGGATACTATTTGGACGCGGGAGAGAACGAAATCGTTAATTTGATGCAGAAAATTGCTGAATATAAATGCACTGTCAAAACAATAGAAAAATGGATCAGAGAAACTACATTTGGGCCAATCTTCTGAAAGCCTTATCATGCCTGCGCTTCGTTTCTTCCAGGATTTTCTTTTGCTTGGGCGTCAGTCCCTCTTCTTTTTTAACAACTACTACGGGCTGACCTGATTCATCGGCGATATCCTGAATTTCTTCTCTTGTATATCTCATTGCAAGTATCAATTGGGCATCATCCTATATAAAAAATCCTGAGTTTGGGTGTTACAATGGCTGTTACAGCGCGCCGGTCACTTGGCATGCGAACCCCGTCATCACCAGCTTTTATGCTCATCAACTTCTTTAGCTCTTAATCGCTATACTCCACAGCTCTGCTGCGGTTGGTGTGCCCCGCGTTTGAATTTTGAGGACATGGGAAACCAGATTCAACAATCGCAGGAAATAACTAAAGTCCTGCATGTTTAAGTGCCTTTATACCTTCTGGCGTTATTTTGACCCTATAAGATGGTCTTCCTGAGGCACTTTCTCCTGCTGTGACTTTATTTATTTCGATCAGCCCTATTTTATGCAGAAAATTGCAGTTCTTTTTAACCGTAGTGTTGTTAGCCTCAACCTCTTTTGCCAGCATATAAAAAGAGTAAATTTTTCCGTCACTTAATTTTTTCAAAACTCTTAACTTAATCTCATCATTAATATTGAATTCCATTATAGCTTTATAAAATAGAACCAGTATATTTATATACAATAATCAGATAAATAGAGTGGTATTAACGTAAATACGTTATATTTTAAATAGGGTACATTCCATAAAAAGCAAAGAAGGAGACAAAATGAGAAAATTTGTAAGTTTAATTCTGCTTATAACTCTGATGCTCCAGTTGACCGGAGATGCAGGATTTAACGCCACTAACATGAACCCGCAGAGTCAGGTTCACAACGCACATATCGGGATAGGAACTGCTAACCTGAATTGCGATACTTGCCATGGATTCCCGCCAAATGTTGTACAGGTACAGAACGGATCTAAACCCGGTGAATATATTGTTTGCGAGAGCTGTCACGCGCCGCCGCCGGATTCTTTCAAGCCAAGTATGGGTAACCTGATCACAATACATCTGTCAAGAAATACCTCTTGTACAAACTGCCATGATACTGATAACATTACTCCCACGCACCCGTCAATAAGATCAGAAAATGGGACATTGCAGGTTTGTAAAAACTGTCATGTCAATCCTCAAGACATCACATCACATGTCAACGGAGGAAAATATTGTTTAGACTGCCACGGCGACAAGAATGCAACTTTAAAAAATGCGCCAGTACAAACCGTGCCTATAACCAATACTGCACCCATAACCTCAGTCATGATCGTAAAATTAGACTATTCCAGGGGATTCTTCAACCTCATGCAGGGCACCCTTAAAATCAAAGCAGGTGATGAAGTCATCTGGACAAATGAGGGAACATACCCGGTTACTCTAGTCAGCGTCGATAACCTATTTGAGCCAAAATTCTTGGATAACGGCAAACGCACATCGTACATCTTCAAAAAACCTGCAACTTTTAATTTCTATCTAAATGAAAATAAAAATGCAACGGGAGCTATTATTGTAGAATCTCTGGTATCATCAACGCCCTCTTCAACTCCTGCATCAACCGTTGCTTCCATTTCAACGGTGCCAGTTCAGACGCCTAAAAAGAGAGCGCAATTGCAGGTAACCTACGAAATCGGCACAGGGAAAACAAAGCAGGAACCCATGGTATCAGTCCATCTTAAAAATATAGGCAACGCTACGGCAACCAAAGTAAACCTGACAATAAATAATCCCTCGGAGCTTCAGGTAACAGTCCTTTCAGGAAGCGAACAGACAGGAAATACGATTACATGGAATGGAGAGATCGAACCAGGAAAGGAGCACATAGCCCAATACGCGGTTAAAATCGTTGCAGGGAGGGATATAGAAGTCCCGCTGAAAGTAACCTATGCAAAGATAAGCCAGGAGGAAAAGGCAAGAGAACTGGGCATCAGTTCAGTATCTTCGGCTGAGGTAAACACTGCATTCGCTCCAGAGGAAATAGAACTGATAACCCTGGTGATGAAAATAGCTCTTTCAGCAGTACCCGGGTTTGAGGGAATAATAGCTATAGCTTTGGTGCTGTCTGCAGGTGTTATACTGAGGAACAGAGGTAAATAATACCTCTATCTTATCCTCTTCACATCTAGCGAGGTCAATAATATTAGGCTCGAAATGCAGTCGTGCAAGCCTTGAAAGCACGTGTGCAGCTAATTCAAAATGCCCATTACTAATACAAGGATTTGTAAAGTCTGTGGTTTATCAAACTAACTAGCATCAATATCTCGTCCAGAACCGGACGGATTGGAAAATCCGATGCATTCCGGCGCGGGTGCATGAGGGCTTCTATTGTTTTTTTGTCTTTTATCAGCAAACATGGGCACATAAATAGTGAAGGTGGCAGCTTTCAGTATTTACAATCCCTAATAACGTGTGGGATATAAAATTCCATATGCTTTGAAAATCAACGAGTTTAGATTTTGAGTTCATACAACTATGAACTTTTTATGAAGTGAGCATAATGTCTGGCAGACATGTGAATTTGATAGCTAAGCGAACAACTTGGGCGGAAGACCTGCGACATCTGGAGCCGTATGTCCTCCTGTTATATTACCGAGCCGAAGGCGAAGCAAGGAAACCGAAGGTTCCGCGAATTATGAGTGAAATCATCGTTTCGTAGAGCATTGGGCATTCTTTTTGTTGTTTCATTTTCATCTTCTTACCACTATTGTCATTCTAATATTTCGATTTTTACATTTTCTGAGAATTGCATAATTTGTTCTGAGCCTTCGAGAAAATATTTTAAAATATCGTGTCCAGGCAATATTTGTATGGCCCCCAAATTTTTTCCATTTACAAATACCTCGATTGTTTTATTACCTTTACGGATTTTAAATATAACTTCTCTTGCGTGATGAATCATGTGATGATGAGGTTGACACAAACATAATAGGCCATTAAAAACAGTTTCCTTTTCTTGCCATGGTATTAAATGATGCCCTCGTAAATGACCATATACTTTAGACTGGTCTATTCCTTCAAAAACAGGCAAACCACATATCTGGCATTTGTCATATTTCCTTTTGATCTGTATCTGGAGATGGATTACACTTTCGGGCCTTTTCTTTATGGAAGTGGGGACATACTCCCCTTTAGTCGTGCCTCTTTTTCTTTTTAATTCTTCTATGGTTTCCTCCTCCTCGTCTAAATCATCAATCTCATCCTCGATTTTCTCCCCAATATCATCTGTTGGCACCTTCCTTTGTCTTTGCCCTCCCTTTCTCAGCTCTCTTGGCGTTTTTTCCTCTCCTTCTATATTCTCATATCCATCCTCTTCTTTATCATCCTCAACGCCCTCTATCTCTTTTATCTCCTCTTCAAAAGGCTCTTCTTCTGTATCTTGATATTCCTCGATACTAGGCTTGAAATAATTCACATAATCTATGTTCTTGAACTTTAGATAATCTTGGATTTGTTGCTCGTTCTCATATGACAAGAGAATAATAAGGAAATCTATTGCCCTATATCTTTCATAGGGTTTTTTGATTAGGAAGGAAGAAAATTCCTTAGCTATAGATAAATTGTCTATTTCATCATCGACTATGCATAAGACAAAGCAATTCGCTTCACTGTCCCATTTTATACCGATCTTATCAGACATCTCCATCTCATTGGATTTGACAGTATAAACCTTTGAGATCTCTTCGTATACTTCCACTTTCTTCAAATCCTTAATAATATCTTGATTCATTATTCCTTTGAATTCCTGTATATTTGCAGAGATAAGAGCATTTTTTATATATTGAGATGCAATTTTTTTGGTCAACTCCCGGTCTTGCTTTACTCTCTTCCCCAATTTAACTTCAACATTTTCAATTAAAGAAGATATGGTTTTAATCCCACTACTATCAATGAATTGCCTTCCCTCACCATAATCAGCAAACTCTATGTTTTTATTTTGTTCGATTAATTTCTCTGCTAATTCAGACATATCATCAAAACATAAAATTTCATTATCAATGTCGTTCTTCGAAAATAATTTATTTGATCTAGATAAAAATATTTTTGCTTCATTCGATATTTCATCAGATGGGTAACTTTTTAACTCGGAATAAGCCCTATGGATTCCCTCTTTTTCTTCCAAACCAATTTGTTTATTTATTTTATACTCTTCGGCGATCCATTTCAAATAATCTATTAAATGCTCTTTAACAACCTTTTCTTTACAGCCTAGCTTCTTTAAACTATCTCGAAGAATAGGATCTATGTTGCTTTCGGGCCAGTAGCGTAGCCCTTTCTTAAAATATTTATATAAAATTCTAGTAATTATCACTTTTTCCGGTGGGAATAATTCCTGGCCAATGAGAATAATAGGATGAGTGGAAATGTCCTCTTTTTTTAGACTATCACGCTCTGCTGATTTAGCCAGTTCTATATAGAACAATTTCCTATCTTTCAAATATCCTCTATTATTCTTCAAGTAATTCAGATACTCAACCATATCCTCAAAAGTGGGATTTTCTCTAACTTCGATGCGTTGAAAGAACTCTTTAATATGATCATTTCTAATAACCAAATAAGGAAATACGGTCGTTCCAAGTAGTCTCTCTAATCTTCCTGATGGGATGTATGCATCAGATGTTTTAATAATCTGTTCTTTTTCTCCAAGTCTACTAACAGACCATAGATGTTCATATATTTCTTTTTTTACTTCTTCTTTGAATCCTCTCCTTGAAAGATAGTCCTCAAAAGAAAATATCTCTTCTTTTGTTGCTGATTTAAGTGTGTCACATCTTTTTATTATATCTTCAGGTAGTTTCAATTTTGTTGGTGCTTTAAGTACCGATAAAAGCCGTTTGGGTATGTCCGGATGAGGATAGTGCATAGATGATCCGAAAATTAATTTTAGCTTTTCATCAATTACTCTTAAATCATGGATTTTTACCCATTCTCCTCCCGAATCTTTCAAAACAGTATATTCTGAAACGAGTTCTCTTAGTTTTTTCAACTCCTTGGTCAATCCTTGATTCTTTCTGTGTTTTTCACCTAGAATATATCTCCAGTTTTTCACTATGAATTTGAAAATGACATCTCTTTCATTATCATCTAATTCCTTCCATCCCTCTGCTTTTTCCTTGATTTTTTCTATTATATTAAAGGTTGGAAGTTTAAACATTCTTCTTTGAAATATGGGATGTTTAGCTAATTTAGGATGAATTATTGAATCTTTTACAGGCCAAATGAAATCTTTAATATCCCCCTCCCAAAGGGTAAGATATTCAAAACATTGGGGGTCGCTGTTGGCATCTTGTAACCAATCCGATTCTTTAATTGCTCCTATTTCTTCTTTGGTTAATAAATCCCAGTACTTGTGGAGTGTATCAAGATGAAGTTCAATGTAATCAATATTTGAAAAATATTTTTCAAACGATTCTTTACTGGGATAATGCCATCCACCATCTTTACTGAAGGTATGCTTTGTTTTTCCATCATTGACAAGCAACTCACAAATATTGTGTATCGTAAATGTTTTAATTTTAAAATTGCCTAAGAAATTTTGAATAGTATTCTCATCAAACTTCATTAAAGATTTGGCTAACTGGTGGGATAATGCTCGTTCTTTCCCCGTAAGAGAAACCGTTATTGGATATAAATCAAGAAGAGGAGTAATTTTACCATTCAATAACTTTGAGGGTAGGTATGCTTTTAGTTCCCCTTGTTCATTTAATCCACAAAACTGTCTTTTCTCTAAATTTTTCTTGGGATCGTAGAGATCATTAATTACATACTCTTTCACTGATTTTAAAGCATTTTCATAGAACTTTAAGTAAGCATTATCTATGTTATTTGAAACAAACAATAAATAAGCGTTAGCACCATATTTCGGAAGAATTTTAGTCGAAAATATATTCCCCAATTCTTTGCCTGTTTGAGTCAATAGATATTCATTCCAGTCATCATTATGTACTATGCGGTCTCTATCCATATCCAATAAGAATGGAGCATTTATTGAAAAACTCAGCCCTGTGTATTGCTCTTTCATCCCGATTGGATAAAATAATCCTCCATGCGTAACTAATGGGTTCTTGCCTTTTGTATCTACAGCAAATGAAATGCCAGTAATTACATTTTTTTTGTCTTTAGATAAATAATAATCTGGAATTTCGCTCAGGGACATATTGCTAAAATGCTTAATTGGAAGTAAAATTTCCGTGATTCTACTTTCGTCTGATTTGGTTTTATCATCTTCGATTACTTTATAATCTATTGTTCGATTCAATAACTCTCGAACATACTTGTCTTCCCACATTTTAACGTGGCCTGTTATAGATTTGTCTAGACGATCTGAAAAGATTTCAATCTCATAAGGTTTAAGTAATATTTGTCCGCCTTTGAGTGCGCATAATTTTTGTTTTTTTGAACAAACAAGAAATTGGATAAAAGAAGGAAGGTATTTTTCAAGTGAAGCAAATAATTCCTTTTCTCGCTCTTTTGTAAAAACAGAAAGTTTTCCTAATGATTCAGTTCTATATTCTGCTTCTAATTTAAATGAAGAATCTTCTTGATAAATTGCAGTTACTTTAATTTTTTCTCTTCTTGCTCCTCTTTCAATATCCAAGGCTGTTTTATATCCCCCTGATGATATTATAATTGTATTGCTTATCAGAAATAATGATCTTAACCCGAAGTTTTTCCTACCAATATCTCCCTTTTTCTCAGATTCCTGTCCTACACCTAACCAATAAGATAAACGCTCCCATCCCTTTTTATCAATTTTCATTCCATAACCTGTGATAATAAGTCTATCTTTTTGAAAATGAATCTTGGTTATTCTACTTTTTGCATCAAAATCATTTTGAATTAGCTCGGCAATCATACCAATTAAATCATGAGATTTAACAAATTGTTCAATAATGTTTGGTCCTAATTTTTGGCTGAATTCCCCCTCCTTGAATAGTTCATCTTCATTGTCCATTTTTATCACAACTTTGGTATTGGTACTTAATCATCTCAGTATTTCAACTATTATTGAAGTCCTACCAAATGCCCAATTATATATATTTCTGTTTCTTGCCACTTATATGCCACAATAGCCTGTGTATATCTTAAATCTACCCCGCTTTCTAACAGATATGTGGCAAAGCTATGTCTGAGACTGTGAATGGAAATGTCTTTTGTTACTCCAGCACTTCTCACAGCATTATCAAATATTTTCTCTAAACTTCGAACCCTCAAATGAGAGTTCTCATTTTTTCCATGGAAAAGTCATTTCTTTGGTTGATAAGATATCAAATACAGGTTCAGCGTAAAAATTGGAGAATGAATACACTCTATTTCTCCACAAGTCTTTTTTTGTAGTTTTATCCGTGCCCCAATTTTAGCGCCACGAATGTTATTCTGGTTCAAGCTATTCAAAGGATGCACACAACACTCATCGTCTTCAGCCACGGACCGGCGGGATTGGTAATCCGGGGCATCCCAGCACGAGTGAACGAGGGTTTTACTAATGAAAATTTCTTATGTATATTGGTACTATCCTTGATGGTGCCACTTAAAATACCCTTATTTCAATAATTTGGAGAGACTGATAATTATTACATTGGGAGAAACCTCTCCAATATCTCTGTTATGCTGCAATAATTCAGAAATAATTCTAAGTGTGGTCAAATTTTATGATTCGGATAGTGTTTCTCAAGCCATTCGGTAAGGTTTACATTCATTAGCATGTTCTCTCCTGCGGCTTTTCGGGCTTTTGTATTTGACGTCCCAAACCCAAGTGCAAAATAATTCTGTTCCCCCAGTTGCAAATTTATGAGGACCAACACACCTGAAGAGAATTCGCAAGTCCAAGATGCTCCACTTACGGTGTCCAGTCGGCCACTGAGCAGTTTCAACATGCCAAAGACATTTTCCTTAGCCTTTCGATTCACATATTCTACCAACAACTCACCAGTGTTCTGATTCGCTTCCATTGATATATTCTGGTGACCAGATTTACGGAAAATAAGTTCTTCATTATCGATGGATGTTGTAGGATGCACCGTTTTTTCTTGTGATACTGGCATGTTGTCCCTTGTAAGATCGAACTTTGAATATTCTGGATTATTGCCAGTAATGGCGCAAAGGGCAAGATATGCGGCTTCTTGTTCTGCTAAATCCTTTCTTGGCCAATCATGGGTGGGTATTTCAAGTTTTTTTCCATCGAAAATTACATCACCTTCAAATTGGAAGATAGCGGAGTTATCCGGGCCTCCTATTCGGGTTGCTTCGAGATTGGGCAAAACTAAATGCTTTTTTTGGAATAAATCAAATAAATCTCCCTTGTAATTTTTTGATATGTCAAATTCGCCCTGTTTTTGTGATGTTTCCTGTATTTTTTGGGCGAATTTTGCAAACGTGAGAATTATGGGTTTACATTTCTCTAAACCATTGGCTTGAAACGCGGCTCCAATTAAGGCTTCCACTGTTTCCGCCAAATCGTTGTCTTTAGGGTGATATGTCGAATCTAATGGAGTTAAAATATCTGAAATGCCCAAATAATCTGCAAACGCTATGATCACATTCTTATGGTGGATTTTACCCTTACGCTTCGTGATATCTCCATTCTGTTGAAAATTTTCGTTTATTAAGTAGTCGAGCAAATGCATGTCAATTACTATATCGCCATACAGGGCGAGCTGTTCAAATTCTGCTCCGCCCCCACATGATCGGGGACGAAGGGCGGTTTCAAAAAATTGTGGGTCATTTTCGAGTAAAAAGAACTTCTGAATTTCAGCCCGGTTCATCATATGTATTATTCGACACTCATAATATATTAATCCATAACCCTACCCTATTTATCATACTAAAAATGGTTTGTTTGATACAAGAATATATAGGATGCACAGACTGGCAATCCTGCAGTCATTACCCCGACAAATGTCGGGAGCATCCTGTAAATGCTCGATAGTTGGCATTTCTATCCGTTCTTTGCTTATTTGATTCGATTTAGTGCGGTTAAGGTAAAGCGAGAAGTTTATCTAATAATAACTATATATACAAATTAGGTGGTGAAAATATTAGAAAAATTAATAAAATCTTTGGATTAATATTTTTTATTGAAATAGTTTCCTTTGGTTTTATTTTATATTTGAGCTATTTTACAATTGACGATTCATTAGAACGATTAAAAAATATAAGTTCAATAGGTTCATCTTTAGTCACAGCTATTCTAACCACATTTTTGGTTTATTATAATTTTTATCAAATGTCAGAATTGAAGTTCATGGGTTTCTTTATAAACCCAGTGATTAATGAGAGAGGAGAAGTTAAATCAATTGCAGAAGAAGATTTTCTGGAAGATAGAACATACCAAGTAAGAACTGATGTTTATTCTATCAAATTTCCTACTTATGTTAAGAAAGTCAGATGCAAAGAAAAACCACTTTTTTTAATAATAGGAAACAAGATAACTAATTTAGGATTGATTAAAGCAAATATAAATGAGATTAGATATTATATGACCTATCCAAAACATGATCGTCCTTTTGTGATTGAAAAAGAAATTTCGTTAGCTCATGAAGAGACAGAGCCAATAATATTGAATTTTCCGGTTGATACCAAAATTTGGAATTATACTCTGAAAGGAGGTACTATTGTTTTAAAATTTGAAGCAATAAGTACAACTAGAAAATACTCGGAACAAGTATGGATTCACATTTCGGATGATTTAAAACTAATAGAATGGTCTGAATCAAGACTCATGCTATTTTTAATTAGATTAAAATCAATGGTAGGCAGCTTAAAGAAAAATAGATTAAATACGAACTAAAGTAATGGAATTATATAACTTTTTTCACATTATACGCGCCTATTTTTAGAATTTGAAGAAAAGTTGTCTGGTTTATATAGCCTTTCGGGAGCATGAGGATTAGTTCGCCTTCAGTCACAAACCCCGGACTTAAGTACGAGGCCTGTAGCTAGCGTTATTGGCATGATGTAGATCATGTGTCTCGATATATTTACTTACGACATCCCATCCATTTCCCACTGAACCATGAAAGCGGCTCGGCGCCCACATGTGTTCGCCGCACCATTCCTTGAGATGAGGGAATTCTTTCCTGAGTATTCTGCTTGTCCTGCCTTTCAGTCTTTTGGCAATAAAACTGAGCGAATACCTTGGAGGGTATTTAAAGAAAATATGTACATGGTCTGGATTTACCGCAATTTCGATTATTTCAATATCCAGTTCTTTGCAGGTTTTACAGATAATGCCTTCTGTAATCATTGCGACATCTCCGATCAGTATTTTCCCTCGATATTAAGGGGCGAAAACCATATGATCCGACAACAACGACACTGTATGCCTGTCTTGGCGAAGTTCTTTGGCATTTGTCTGTTGTTCCATAGTTTATGCAATAACTTCTATCCTTTAAAGCATATGGTAAGAGTAGAGTGAAACTAATCATGAATTGATAGTTCATATGGTAAAAGGAGTCAGTTCATACTTTCATTTCTTTGATTTCTTGTGTCTATTTATTAGCTATTTACCAGGCGAGTTTTTAGTATGAGTTCGTACATCTGGCATACGAGTATGAATGACCTCATTTGATGGTATTGAATGCATGTTTGAATGTCAAATGAGAAACTTATTATAATTTGAATGGATATTTCTCATGCATATGTATAGGAGAGATAGCAATGGGACTGCTTGACAATTTGAGGAGGAAAAAAGAGGATATCGCCGGAGCAGACGAGCAGGAGCGATGGCAGATAGGGGATATAATTGAGAACAGGTATGAAATACACGATATAAAGAGAGGCGGTTTCGGGATTGTGTATATATGCTATGACCATGAATACAAAATGCCGCTTGCAATTAAAACATTTCAGGCAAGGTTTCTGCACAGTCAGAAGGCAAGGGATGATTTTACCCGGGAGTCTCTCACCTGGATAAAGCTTGATAAGCATAAGAACATTGTCAAAGCAATATACGTAGAAAACATTGAATATCAGCCTTATATTTTCCTGGAATACATAGCTGGTGGTAATCTGGATGACTGGCTTTATACAAAAATGTTAGATCTTCCTTTAGCCATGAACTTCGCTGTCCAGTTCTGCAATGGGATGGAATATGCATATGAAAAAATGCAGCTCATTCATAGAGATATTAAGCCGGGTAACATATTACTTACCAGTGATAAAACTTTAAAAATAACAGATTTTGGTCTGGCAAAGGCAAGAGAAACAACACCAGAAATGACAGAAGTTCCAAATGATATAAGCTATATCCAGAGTGGTCCTGCTGGTACACTACTTTATATGGCTCCTGAACAGTTCACAGGCAAAGAAATCGATACAAGGGCTGATATCTATGCTTTTGGGATAGTTCTGTACCAGATGGTTGCTGGCAGTTATCCCTACCCAAGGAAGAGTCCATGGAAGGAGATGCATTTAAAAGAATCTCCATTGTCTATTAAACAGAATATTCCTCGGGAGTTGAATGCTGTAATACAAAAATGCTTGGAGAAAGAACCGGGCAGGAGATACCAGAACTTCAGAGATCTAAAAGTGAAACTTTCAAAAATATATTTTGATTTAACTGGTGAAAGAATTATTGAAGAGCCAACTGAAGAAATCGAAATATGGGAACTAAATGACAAAGGAATTGCACTAGATAATCTGGGCAGGTATCAGGAAGCGCTTACATGCCATGATAAAGCCCTTGAGATTAATCCAAGATTTGCTGAATCCTGGAATAACAAAGGAAATGCACTGCGAAACTTGGTCAAGTATCAGGAAGCATTGGCATGCTATAATAAAGCTCTTGAGATTAATCCAAGATATGCTGGGGCTTGGTATAACAAAGGAAATGTGATGCATGATCTGGGCAAGTATCAGGAAGCATTGGCATGCTATAATAAAGCTCTTGAGATTAATCCAAGATATGCTGGGGCTTGGAATAACAAAGGAAATACGCTGGATGAGCTGGGTATGCATCAAGAAGCATTAGCATGCTATGATAAAGCTCTTGATATTAATCCAAGACATGCTGAGGCTTGGAATAGCAAAGGAAATGCGCTGCAAAACCTAGGCAGGCATCAGGAAGCATTAGCATGCTATGATAAAGCCCTTGAGATTAATCCTAGAGATGATGAAGCTTGGTATAACAAAGGAAATGCGCTGGGTAAGCGGGAAGCATTAGCATGCTATGATAAAGCCCTTGAGATTAATCCTAGACATGTTAAGGCTTGGTATAACAAAGGAAATGAACTGAGTAATCTGGGTATGCATCAGGAAGCAGTTATGTGCTATGATAAAACCCTTGAGATTAATCCTAGACATGTTAAGGCTTGGTATAACAAAGGAAATGCGTTGCTAAAACTGGGTATGCATCAGGAAGCAGTAATATGCTTCGACAAAGTCCTTGAGATTAATCCAAGAGATGATGAGGCATGGGCTAACAAAGGGGTTGCATTGGTTATATTAGGCATACACGAGGATGCAGTAGCATGCTTTGATAAAGCCCTTGAGATAAATCCAAGATATTCTGAGGCCTTGATTAACAAAGGAAATGTGCTGTCTAACCTTGGCAGGAATCAGGAAGCACTGTTATCTTATAAGAATTTTATCAAATTTGCACCACCCAAGTATGCCGTATATATCGAGGGCGTTAAAGAAACTATCCGCCAGCTTGAGGAGATTGTTTGATCATGCTACTTAAATCAGTCCGAAGGCAGAACAGATTTTATCCTGGCAGAACATGCATCTTTCTACTTCGGATCGAAACATCCGCCTTACCTGGAGGTCTTGAATATTACTGAGCTTTCGGTTGGGACATCTATGGCTTGGAAGATAGCAGCTGGAGAAACTGCCACTGCAAAACATCAATACATTGAGAAGGAACACATATTCATAGGCATCTGCAGCCTTGAAAAAGTGCTCATGCTGGATTCAGAGAAAATCGGACTTAATCCACAAGCAAAGCAAGCACTGCAAGCCGAACATAACGCTGTGGAAGCTCTATTGAAGAATTTCAACCTCAACCCAACCCAACTGCGCCACCAGGTGCGTGAGAAGCTTGGAGAAGGCAACTACGAGCACACCGAGAAAGTTATCCACAGAAGTGAAGCATGCAAAAATGTTTTCAAGCGGGCGAACGAGCTTGCAACAGAAGGAGAAGTTTCCTGCCTCCACCTTCTTGCGGCTATATTAGAGGAGGGCGACGTTATCGGCAGCGTTCTTAACGAAGCAGGTGTAAAACCTGTGGAATTACGAGAACGTGTGCGTGCCCACACAGCTATGAAGCTGGAACATGTTCACGAACCCGTCCATCAGGAGGAATTCAAAACGATTGTGGGCGGAGCATATCGCAGTCCAGATAATCTCAGCCTGGAAGCAAAACAGATTTTATCGCTGGCAGAGCAGGAATCTTCAAATCTAAAACACCTCTATCTCGGTACAGAACATATCTTCATCGCTCTGACCATGGTTGAAAATGGTATAACAGAGGTAGTGTTCAAGCATTTGAATCTTGATCAGAAACAGATCATAGATGCTATTAGAAAAACTTTATTCTTAGGCGATGGAGAAAAGTACTGGAAAGGATTCATTGTTACACCCAGATGTCAGACAATTTTAAGATTAGCTGAAGAGGAAGCAGTAAAAAGAAAATCCCAGATAGAAGATAGAGACCTTCTCTTGGGAATCCTCAAAGAAGGTGGAGGAATTCCCGTCAGAGTGCTTAAAGAAATGAAAATTTCCATTTCTGAGATTATCATGCTGATTGCGCAAGGAAAAGTCAAGGCTGGCGAGAAAAAAATACACCTCGCTGAAAAAAAGAACCCAATTACTCATGCAAAAACTATGCTAGAAAAATATGGCAGAGACCTCACTCAACTGGCAAGAGAAGGAAAGCTTGAGAAGGTTATTGGCAGAACAGACGAGATCCTTGAATTAGTCAGAACTCTAACGAGAAAGACTAAAAATGCCCCTCTCCTTGTTGGTGAAGCTGGTGTAGGCAAGACCGCGATAGTTGAGGGGTTAGCTATTAGGATTATAAGCGGCAACATAACTCCCGAACTTATCGGGAAGAGGATTATTGAGCTTAACATGGCATCCCTTATAGCAGGCACCAAGTACAGAGGCGAGTTCGAAGAGCGCCTTGTAGGGATCATAAAGGAAGCCAGTAATCCAGAGATTATTCTTTTCATAGACGAAATCCATACTCTTGTGGGCGCAGGCGCTGCTGAAGGAGCTATTGACGCTTCCAACATTTTAAAACCTGCCCTTGCCAGGGGGGAGATAAGATGCATAGGTGCGACCACAATAAAGGAGTACAGGAAATATATCGAGAAAGACTCTGCTTTAGAGCGAAGATTCCAGCCGATAACGGTCAAGGAGCCAGACATCGAGGATGCCAAGAAAATACTGGAAGGTCTCAGAGAAAAGTATGAAAAGCATCATCATGTGAAAATAACCAACTCTGCAATAAAAGCAGCGGTTGAGCTTTCAGCCAGATATTTACTGGACAGGCGCCTTCCAGATAAGGCAATAGACCTTCTTGATAGAGCTTGCACCAGGAAAAAGGTTCCCATTTTGAGCATGCACGGAAAAATACCAGAGGGCATTTCTATGGAAGTCAGTGATGAAGATATCGCTGTGGTTCTCGCGGAGTGGACAGGTCTGCCTGTTAAGAAGCTCACCGAAGAAGAGCAACAGAGATTTACGCACATGGAAGATGCAATCCAGGAAAGGGTGATTGGACAGAATGATGCGGTAGAGAAAGTTTCCAGGAGGATCAGGATGGCAAAAGCCGGGCTTCTCAGCCGGAACCACCCTGTTGGAGTGTTTTTGTTCTTGGGTCCTACAGGAGTGGGGAAAACCGAGCTTGCTAAGGCTCTTTCAGCTTTTCTATTTGGCTCTGAGAGGGTGATGATCAGGATAGATATGTCCGAATACATGGAAAAGCACAGCATCTCTCGATTGATCGGCGCTCCGCCTGGGTATATAGGGCATGATGAGGAAGGACAACTGACAGGAGCTTTACGAACAAAACCATATTCTGTTGTCCTTCTTGATGAATTTGAGAAAGCTCATCACGAGGTCTTTGATATATTTCTTCAGGTATTTGATGAGGGCAGGCTTACAGATTCTAAAGGGAGGACGATTGATGCAAAGAATGCTATTTTCATTATGACCTCTAATATTGGATCTGAGGTTTATTTCAAGGGGCCAGAGATACCTTATGGGGTTTATACAGAGAACCATCGGGAAGAAATGCTCCGAAAGGTAAAAAGCGTCTTTCGGCCTGAGTTCCTCAATCGCATAGATGAACTAATCTTATTCAAACCCCTCAGCCGGGAGGATATATATAAGATAGCACAAATAATACTGGAAAGCCTAAGCAGCAGATTAAAAGAAAAAGGAATAAGCCTTCAGGTCACTCAAAATGCAATTGACCTTATCTGTCGTAAAGGTTATGATCCTGCCAATGGAGCCAGGCCGATGCAACGTGAAATCGAGAGAATGGTTGTTCAGCCTCTGAGTGAAAAGATATTAAAAGACGATCTTACATATGGAGATGCGATTAATATTGATACAGTAGGTGATGAAATAAAATTAAAAAAGGAGGCAAGGAATTGAGCTATATATTTATCACCATAATGAGCGGTGCAGAAGATGGAAAAGTATTCGAGTTCGAGAGTACTCCAATCGTGCTGGGGAGACACGAAAAAGACGATGTATACTTACGTTTTGATAATAAAGTTTCCAGACATCATGCACGAATCACAAAAGAAAAAGTTAACTATTTTATAGAGGATGTGGGTCCAGAAGGAAAAGGGAGTGCTAATAAGACTTATATTATAGAGGATAAAGCCGCCAAGCTTATTCCCCCCCGAAGCCCCACCATTGTATTTTCTGGTGCAATCTTAAAATTGGGACCCGTATGGCTGAAGTTCGAATGTAAAGATGATATTAAGACGCTCCAAAAAGATGCTAAGGATATACGAGGACAATTTGAGGAGGCAGGCAAAAAACTTTCGAAGGCAGAGTTTGAAAAGCTGTTCAATAATTTCATTAAGAAATTGCAAAAAGTTGAAAAAACTACAGAAGTTGAAGAAATTTTCAAAGTTATTAATGAAATGAAAAATGAACTCAGTAAGGCACTGGAAACACCACCACCAGAACCCATTAGAATGTGCCCCGCTGAAGTAAATGATCAGGATCTACAGAGCATTAGAAATGAGTTGATTCTTTTTAAGGAGGGATTAAAGAAACATAAATGAAAGAAATAATTACTAATCCCTCGCTAATTGCCCTTTATTTTTTTAAACATGATAATACCAATAAGGCGCCGCCAGATAGACTGAAAAGTAAATTAGCTTTAATAGAGGATACAGCAGACCACAAGGTCTTTAATGGTAATGGATATCAACTGGAATGGTTAACCTATTATGATACCATTGTATTGAGGTTCTATATAAGAGAAGATGGAGAATTCTCTTCGCAGAGATGGCTTGATCAGCAAAAGTCTTTATATCAGATAATTCAAGATTTAGAAATTTCTGTCGATGTATACAATTTTCTGGGGTCAAGCATTGTGCACTGGGGGCTGGTTGATGGTCTGGAAGTTGAAAAAGATGGGACAGTTCCCCCAACTATAACCAAGTTCGGGAACTTATGGCAGGCTGCACGACCAATGAAGGAAAGAGAGATTGCGTATATTCTGCAAACACCCAGGAATTTAGAGGATATAACAAGGAAGAATTTTCTCTTCGCAATGAATTATGGACTCGTGAAAATCGAGTCGCATTTTCATAAGGCAAGCACCGAGATAAGAGAATATGAAAAAGTTCAGGAGGAACTGCTGGGGGGCGCAAAGAAACTTGACGAAGAATTGGTAACTTTACTCGATACTCTTAGGAATAAGGATGCCCGAAAGCAGAAGGAAACATTGAGCGAAGTGACTCAAAAATACATTAGCTTTGTAGAAAAGGTATCACTGGTTAATAAGCTCCAAAATACGCTCCAGATTAACATTGATAATTATAAGGATAGATTAGAGATTCTACGGAGGGAGAACGACCAGGTTTATAACTTTCAAATAAAAAGATTTGAAAGATCACTCAACCAGATAAAATACGACCTGAACTACTGTCAATCTACAATAAGCAGCGTCCATACAGGGCTTGATTTGCTAAGGGGCATGAGTTCTATAGCGATCCAGAGCAGGGGAGTATCAATGCAGGCTGCTCTGGGAGTTGTGGAGATTATATTTGTATTTTACTACTCTATGGGTGCATGGCATTTCATAATTGGAGAAGAAAAATTGGCAGCTATTCCCTCAATTTATAAGATTATGATTGGATCAAGTCTTGCTGTTTTCGTACCTTGGGGAGCACATGCTTATATGAACAGAGAATGGAAACTGTTCGCGACGAGCCTGGTGATAATTTTAATTGCTGTGATTTTTGCAGTTATGGTTACTTATAATATTTATTAGGAGCAGAAAAAATGAGCCTGTTTAGTGGCCTTAAAACATCAAAAAGAAATCAGATGGATGGATGGATTGAAAAGGGAATCTTATCATATAATGCTGAGAGATTTGAGGAAGCAATAAAATATTATGATAAAGTACTTGAAGTTGAGCCCTCATGGATAGCTTTGAACAATAAGGGGAATGCCTTAAGGAGTTTGAGAAGATTTGGTGAAGCGTTGCATTGCTTCGAAGAGGCTATAGGATTAAATGCGGAAGATTGGCACCCTTTGCATGGTATGGCGAATGTGCTAGCTGATTTGGGAAGAACAGAAGAGGCTTTACTCTTATATGATAAAGTTTTAAAGTCACACCCTGAAGATTTGATAAAAGCCAGTGTATTAGCAGAAAAAGGGGGTCTGTTATCAATTATAGACAGAAAACGAGAGGCAGATGAATGTTTCAAATTGGCTTTAGCTTTAGACCCACAAAATTATGTGGTGTTGTCCAACATAGCCCTTTCGTGTGTTTATTCAGGTAACAAAGATAAAATTATTGAATATATTGAACGAACAATGGAAGTCATTCCTGAAAGTGAACGTCCAAAAAAAATAAAAGTAATACTCGATTTAATAGACAATATAATCGAAAAAGAATCTACAAAACATGAACGTTCCATTAAAGAAAAAGAAAATTTATCGGCAAGAGCTTTGAACTTTGAGGGAGAAACATTGTTAAATTCAGGTAAAATTAACAATGCTTTGAAATGTTTCGAAGAGGCACTAAAAATAAACCCTAAACTTTCCGAAGCTTGGGAAAAAAAAGGAAAAATTTTGTGTGACATGGGTAGATCCGAAGAAGCACTGACAAGTCTGGATATGGCTTTAAAATTGGAATCCCAAAATCCCGCCACATGGCACAATAAGGGTGCTGCTTTACTTAGTTTAAATAGATATGAAGAATCTATACAATGTTACGAGAGGACTATACAAATAGATCCAAATAATTCTTATGCTTGGTTAAGTAAGGGGATTTGTTTATATGAGTTATTAAAATTCGATGAAGCTATGCAATGCGTTGATAGGGTATTAGAAATCGATCCTTCTATTAAGTATGCTAGAGAATTTAGAGAGAAAATCTCAAAAGAAATAAGTAGACTATCCATAATATAAATTCCATAAAAACAAATTTGTATATATATGAATATATTTAACAAATTTAAGAAAAACAACAAAATAAACGAAGAGATAACCTCAGCTTCAGACTGGTTTAGTAAGGGGGAATCTTTAGTAAAATTCGGAAAGCTTGAGGAATCGTTGGAATGTTATGATAAAGCATTGGAAATCAATCCACAACATGTTTATTCGTGGAACAATAAAGGTGATACTTTAGCTAAATTAGGTAAACATGTCGAAGCTATATATTGCTTTGATAAATCTTTGGACAGTCTTCCAAAAAACAGTTCAAAATATGGGGATATAATGATCAATAAAGGGAATTCTTTAATATCTTTAAGTAGGTTTAATGAAGCACTAGATTGCTGTTCTGAATCTGTAAAAATAAATCCGCAAAATGTTAGAGCATGGTTCAATAAAGGATCTATCTTGTATATTATGCATAGGAAAGAAGAAGCTAAACGATGTTTCGATAAAGTATGCCTGTTAAATCCAGAGATGAGACAATCTGTCGAATCGTTACTAAAACATTATGGAATATAAAATAAGTGTTTTAAGTGATACATATTTTTATTTAAAAATATAGGAATACGAAAAATGAGATGGAACATTGGAGAAAAAATATTAGGTTACTATGAAATACTTAAAGTGCATGAGGGAGGAATGGGGATCGTTTATGTAGTCTGGGATCATAGATGGAAAATGTACTCTGCTATCAAAACTCTTAAGGATGAAATTTTCTGGGACGATGAAGCAATCAAAAGATTTAGGAAAGAAGCGGATACATGGGTAAATCTTGAAAAGCATACAAACATTGTTTTTGCAATTATCACAATTATTATAGATGGAAAGCCTCACATCTTATTAGAATATATTGAAGGAGGAAATCTTGCGCAATTGGTTGGAAAACTTAACATCTTTGAGCTGTTTGACTTTGCTATTCAATTCTGTGACGGTATGGACTATGCATACAGTAAACTTGGAATCATTCATCGAGATATCAAACCTGGAAATATATTGATTAGTAAATGTAATAATAAAAGAATATACAAAACTACTGACTTCGGTTTAGTGGCTATTTTGGAAGACGCATATCAGGAAAAAAAATTGAAAATATTGTCAGAGCAAGTTTCTCATGGAATAGGTACATGGCCCTATATGCCTCCTGAACAATTCCCCGGAAAATTTCTAAATCGTTATTCGTTCAACCCCAAACCAATAACAACTCGCTCGGATATTTACTCTTTTGGTGTAACTTTATATGAAGTTTCTACTGGTAGACGTCCATTTTCGAATTTAGATGAAATCTTCAAGACTGATCCAGTGAATCCTAAATTAATTAATCAAACAATTCCTTATCAACTTGACAAATTGATAATGCGATGTTTAGAAAAAAATCCCGATGAAAGACCTCGAAATTTTAAAGAACTAAGAGATGAATTAATTGAGATGCATCGTAATATTTTCACAGATGATTATATAATAATTGGAAAAAAAGAGGAATTAGATGAAGTAGACTGGTTAAATAAAGGATTTTCTTATGGACAGTTAGAGCAGTTTGAAGATGCTTTAAGATGCTTTGATATCATGCTTACAAAGAATGGACAGAATGCTAAGGCACTTTCTGGAAAAGGAACATCTTTACTTATGCTAAATAGAGTAGAGGAAGCATTAGTATATATAGATCAGGCTTTGAAAATTGAGCCGAATGATAATATCATATTAAATGCAAAAGCAGCATGCTTAATTAAAGCAAATCGATATGAAGACGCATTAGAATATCTTGATAAGGGATTACAGAGACCATTTGATCAATTAAATTATTTATTAGAAAGAGTGCCTCTACTGACAAATAAAAGTGTTTGCTTACTCAGGTTAGGAAAATACCAACCTGCTTTAGATTGCATAAATGAAGCTCTAAGGTTGTATCCAAGATCAACCGAGTGTTTGATTAATATCGGAATAATACTCTCGGATTTAGGAAGATTTAATGATGCAATTGAAAGCTTTGAAAAGGTAATAAGCATGGATCCAAAGAATGCTGATGCTTGGCTACAAAGAGGTTATGCAAGTCATCTTTTAGGATCGCAAGATAAAAATATGTTTAGATTTGAAAATGCAATTAAATCCTTTGATAAAGTACTGGAGATAAATCATACAGGTGCGGAGGCATGGATAGGAAAAGGAATTGCTTTATACGTTTTAGACAAGGATAAGGAAGCTAAGAAATGCTTTGAAAATGCACTAAGTTTTTCAAGGGATGAAGAAATTGTTGAAACTGCACGCAAATACTTGGAAAAAATAAGGTGAAATCTCAAAAAGAATATAAGAACGCAAGCAACGAAAGATGGAGCAAGAGAGATTATTAGAGTATAGCGAGGTGGAAAGAGGTAAATATAGGTAGATATAAATATGTATATATTTTATAATAAATCAGCGCCTAAACATCCCTGGCAAAATGAATCAAGCCAGCGATCTGAAGAGCGTTTGGAGAAGGAAGGCATCTTTCTACCATGGCACTATAACGATAGCTTTGGAGATGACTTCAAAGTTCTGGCGCTGACCGCAGGTGGATTTGGAGCGGTCTTCTTTGTAAAATCCACTCGCTTTGGTGAAAGGATATATGCTGCCAAAACCTTGCAGCGATTCCTGCAAAAGGATTACCTTGAACTGCCTACTTACAAGCAAGAAAGAATAGCAAAAGATTTTCTGGAAGAAGCTCTTCCCTGGCTTGAGATGGGGCAGCATCCAAACATTGTTTCAGTTCACCTTTTAGAAAATGTCGTCCATCATACAACAAAGAGAAATGTGCCGTTTGTCTTCAGTGAATTCGTGGAAAGGGGAGACCTGAGACTTCTGGTTATAGAAAAGGGAAGTTTGTCTCTGGAAGAAACCTTCAGTGTGGGTTTGCAGATATGTGAGGGCTTGCTTCATGCTTATAAACACGGCATTTCTGCTCATAAGGACTTGAAGCCTGAGAATATCATGGTCTATAAATTTGGAATCTATAAGGTTACAGATTTCAGTGCTGGGGTTTTGGGTAGTCCTGGTTATATGGCGCCTGAACAGTTGGTGGGAGTGAAAGTAGACCATCGTGCCGATCAGTTTGCTATAGGTCTGATCATGCATGATGTCTTTAAGGGAGGAGATACTCAGAATGAGCAGATAAATCGAGCTGAGTATATTCGATCACACCCGGAAAGGTTTACAAATGATGGAATACAAGAAGTTGTCTCAGATAACTTGCCTGCATCCTTAAGAGGCATAATTACTCGCTGCTTTCAGCTTGGGATAGAAAATCGTTTCGATGATGTTTCAGAACTAAAAAATGAGATGCTTAATGCATATAAAGGGGAATTTAAGAAAGAATATCGCTTCCCAGAAGTGGAAATAGATGATTCACCAGTATGGTGGTTCAATAGAGGTCTTGCTTTCTGCAACATAGGCCACTATAATAGTGGTGAGATGCCCTTAAGGGAAGCGCTGAGAAGGATTAAAGCCATACCAGGAACAGAGATAGATCAGGCAAAATGTCTTATTAACATAGGAATTGTCTATAAAAGCACAGACAGGTTTCATGAGGCTCAAGAAAATTATAAAGATGCGTTGAGGATTCTTAAAACTGTACCTGGAACAGAAATAGATCAGGCAGATTGCCTTATGAACTTAGGGACTGTCCATAGAAACATATGCAGGCTTCATGAATCTGAAGAAAATTACATAGATTCGCTGAGGGCGTTTAAAGCTGTACCAAGAACTGAGATAAAACAGGCAAATTGCCTTGCGAATATGGGGAATGTCTATGTGATGACAGGCAGTTTTCATGAAGCTGAAGAAAATTACTTGGATGCGCTGAGGGCGTTTAAAGCTGTACCAGGGACAGAGATAAAACAGGCAGATTGCCTTATGAGTCTGGGGAATTCCTATGGTATCACAGGTAGATTCTATGAGGCTGAGGCAAATTATATAGATGCTCTGAGGGTGTTTAAAGGGATACCTGGAACAGAGATAGATCAGGCAGTATGCTTTATGAATCTGGGGAATATCTATGGGAGCACAGGCAGGCTTCATGAAGCTGAAGAAAATTACATAGATGCGCTAAGGGCGTTTAAAGCTGTACCCAGAACTGAGATAAAACAGGCAAATTGCCTTATGAACTTAGGGGTTGTCTATAGAAGGACGGGCGGATTCAATGAAGCTGAAGCAAATTTTAAAGATGCACTGATGATGTTTAGAGCGATACCTGGAACAGAGATAGATCAGGCAGGATGTCTTATGAATCTGGGAAATGCCATTCAAAATAACGACAGGTTGAATGAAGCGGAGGAAAATTATAAAGAAGCACTGATGATGTATAAAGCCATACTAGGAACAGAGATAGACCAGGGAAGATGCCTTATGAACCTGGGGAGTGTCTATAGGAACACATACAGATTCAATGAGGCTGAAACAAATTTCAAAAAAGCATTGAGGGAATTTAAAGATATACCCATAGAACAGGCAAGATGCTTTATGAACCTGGGGATTTTGTATATCAGTATTCATGGTTTCACCAAGGCACAGAGAGCATTAAAAGACGCACTTGAGATTTGCATGAGATATCCCATAGGCACAGAGCAGATTAAAAACGCATGCCTTCAAATACTCAGTCAAATCCCATAAATATAAATTAAAAAAGGCGGCATGTCGCTGGCAAAGCTGTGGAGTTAGCAGGCATTTCCATCATTATTCATACTCCAACTCACTCTCAAACAGCCCGACTTTCTGCGTCCCCTTCTCCCACCACATCAATCCAAAATGGGTCTTAGTCCATCCATACCTACTGTAATATCCCGCAGGTCCTGCAATGCCTACCCTGATGAGATAATTTGCTTCTTGCTCTCTAACAAGCTCCTTTACCCGAACCATCCGCCCAGCAAGCTCTTCCTTCTTTACCATTATATGTTCTAATATGCGCTCCGTTTTCATTCCCGTATTCCTGTAAGCAGCCTCTCTATGCTGGTGCCCGCAGAAGATCATAAAGCCATTATCAAAAAATTCCCTCGCATGCAAAAAAGCGTTCTCAGGCAGATAGTGATACCCGTAATCATCCAGATATTCGAAATCATATTCCGAAATCCTCTGCCACGTCCGCTTATATAGCCATTTATCGTAATCTTCAAGGCCTGGAGGAGCTATCTTTTCAGGGTCAAGCGGACCTCCATGCACTGCTAAAAAATCCTCCTCTTTATCTATATAATACTGCGGCAGCTTCTTCAAAAAATCCAAGCATACTTTATTGCGATTACTCCCAACAAGCCCTGCACATTTAAAATCTTCCTGCGCCCTGATGCTGTCTTCATCATCACCAGACATTGGCCAATCGTAAAGAAAAGACTCATCGTGGTTTCCCAAGATCGATATAAGGTTGATTTCTGGACTGCGCCCCTTCGAGAGGACAATTAGTTAAGGTGGCATATTTAAACTTTTCGTCTTCTCAAAATCAACTGGCGATTTGTAACCGATCGATGAATGAAGGCGTTTTAAATTGTATACCTCTTCAATAAAATGTTCAATGTTCTGGAGTGCATCATTAAATCCCCCGTATTCGTTTAAGTAGACTTCCTCATATTTCAGAGTCTTCATGAAGCTCTCAGCAAACGCATTATCGTAAGGATTACCCTTGCGGCTCATGCTGATCTGAATACCAATATCCTTCAAATAGTTCACATATTCCATTGACGCATATTGAACGCCCTGGTCGGAATGATGAATCAGATTCTTCAGATCATCTGTCTTTCGTGTTTGAAGAGCCTTGAGCAAAGCATTCAATGTGAGCTGCGTATCGATGTTGCGACTGAGATCCCAACCAACGCAACGTCTGCTGAAAACATCTAATACCACTGCCAGAAATACGAATTCTTTCGACAACTGGATATATGTAATATCAGCAACCCATAGTTGATTTATACCTGTAACCTCCAGGTATTTGGCGAGATTCGGATATACTTTTTCTCCATGATTTGAATCTGTCGTCTGCAATTTGAATCTCTTTTTCACACAAATGAGATTGTCTTCTTTCATGAAGCGGCGGACTTTTTTCTGGTTAACTAAATGCCCCCTGTTCCGAAGCTCAACTTTGACCCTTCTGTAACCATATCCAGGGAACTCGATTACGATTTTTTGCATTTCATCTTTGATTGTGATATCTGAATCCTTTTCACTTTCAGAGCCATGTGAATTGTGCAGCCTTTTGTAATATCCAGATATGCTCGCTTCAAGCAATCCCGCAGCTCGATTGATAGAGATGCAATCCAAATTTTCTGAAATTATCATGAATTTCACCATGCTTTCAATCTCTCCTTCTCTTCTTGCACTCTCTTTTCCAGGGTACTTAAGGCTTTTTTTAAAAAATCATTCTCTGCATACAGTTTTCCCACGAGCCGTTCCAGTTCTTCACTGCGAGCAGCATCCTTGTAAGTATTGCCATTTCCCTTGAAGGCTGATTCTGGATCCTTATCGTATTCCAATTTCCATCTGGATATCATATTCGGATGGAGGTTATTCTCACGACTAAGTTGCCCCAATTTCTTTCCACTTTCAAGTTCCCTGATCAGGGAGAGCTTGATTTCACGTGTATATCTTTTTCTTGATGTTTTTCCCATGGTTTCCCTCTCTGAGACACACCTTAACTAACTGTCTACTTTGAGGGGCGCACTCCACTTTATATTTAGGTGATTTGTTAATAAGAACTTGTAGTATCTTAGATTCATTTTTTAAGAGAGCACTTTTTAGTCCTAAGTTAGATAAGGCTACTGACATAAAAATGTACAGAGCATATGATGATAAAAATATTAACATGGGAACGCATAGGGTAGTTTTCGACCCTTTTTATCAACTATCTTCTAAAAAAATATATGAACTTCGGACATTTGAGCCAATTACTCCCTTCTCTAATTGGAGTTCAAATAAAAAACTGGACTGGTGGGAAGCATATAATCACGTTAAACATGATAGATTTAAAAATCAGAAAGAAGCCACATTTCAGTCAACTCTTAATGCTTTGGGTGGTTTATTTATTTTAAATGTTATACATTTAGAAACCATGCCAGTTCTTGTAGATTATGATATTATAAAATCTTATTTAGCAAAAGGAACCATAAAAAGTGTACTTGAAATGAAAGAACCGTTAAAACGTCTTGATACGGTTTATGCTAAAACCAAATTATTTGGATATGTATTCGATTCAGGATATGAGCCTGATTATGAACATATTTTGTCACGTTCATATCCTGGCTATTAACATGGCAAAGTATCATTTAACTTTTAGATCGTTTCAATTCTTGTTGGTAATTGCCCTAATTTGCAACACGGATTTATGGGAAATCAGAAGACAGCATAGTATTTTTTATTAAATTTTTAATCTCTTTTTTAATATCTGAACCTTTAAATAATTTTTTGGTATATAACCAATCCATTCTTTTTCCAATGCTAAGTAAACCCGATTTCTCTGAATAATCCCGTTCTTTAATCTCGATAGATATAGTATTATCAGTAAGTATAACACTTTTAGGATTTGACCATCTTACTATTGGTTTATCTTTTCTATTATCATCTAAAATGCAATATATCGCTTTATCTGTTGATACCAGCCACGTCTGTTGTTTTGAGGTCTGGAATATTTTAAGAGCTCTCGCTTTTTTCAAATTATCATCAGTATAATTCCCGGAATTTTTTACAAATTCTATAATATCAGGCATCGAGAAAAAATCACGTCTGCCTAGAAGTTTCGCAATTAACTCTTCTTCTTCCATTACATTCCCTCCTCTTCCTCTGGACGATGTGTTTGTTCTTCAGCTTCTGCATCACTGGCTTTTACTATTCGAGATAAAATAGTAGGCCAGACAAACCCTGTCATTAAAGCAGATTGAATATTAAAATTCAAAACATTTACAATACTCCCCAAAAAACCGACAATACCTGCACAGAATATATAAGATATTAGAATTAAAACTATAGATGTAAAATTGAAACTATTAAGATTCCAATCAATCTTAAGAAATGATTTATGGCGAAATAAGTAATAAGTGCCAATATCTAAAATAATGGCCAAAAATCCAAAAAAAGCAGCCAATATCCCAAACATTAATGGTTTTTCCAAATCTACTGCAATGAGCATATAAAAATCTTGCCAAAATACCATCAAATTCTGTTAAAAACCTTTAAACTATTAATAGTTGTTGTCCGAATGATTATGATATTTATTGATCTATTACGGCTTTTTATAATAAAATTTTGAAAAATTGCGTATATTTTTAGGTAATACATATATTTAATAAAGACAGTCCTACCCATCTCATAAAATAAATTCAAAAATCCTATGCCTCAGGTTTTTTTCTGGAAACAAGTTTTTTCATTATTTCAAAGACTATTGAAGTTACTAGAGCAAACGAAAATACGAACCATTCGACAAAATAAAAGCTGCTTGGCATAGTTAAATTCTCATATTCGCCAATAATAATAAACATCAAAAGAACCGAGGAAATAGTTATACCTAATATTCCCATATAGACCATTACTTGCGATTCTTCCTCAATACCCTCCCAAAGGCTCAAAGATACCAGGTTTTTCTCAGATTTATGAATGAAACTAATAGTATCAGAAAGAGTAACTCCATAAAGAATAATAGAAATAAACATCCATTCTGGTAATTTGAAAAATTCGTCCATTGGTTTATTGAGTGATAAATAAATTATAAAATAAATTATTAATGGAAGCAATATTAAAGCAGAGACTTTAAAAAGCGAAGAAATAAAAATGGCGAATATTCTAATTGCGGTTTCGATTTTTTTCATTTCAGCTTAATTTTTCTACCATCGTATATAAAGCTGTCTATAATAATTAATATATCAAAAATAATTAGCAAAAACCCACCTCCCAATCTTGACGGTCAATTATTGTATATGAGCAGCGCCCCATAAGTGGAATTGCGGTAAAAGCCTTTATTGGCGGCGGATCCTTCAAATATGGGTTATGGTTAATTGTAGCCACGTTTATTCCTATTAAGCCACATTAAAATAGAGCCTATTTCCTAAAAGCAACAACCTTTCTCTCATTATTATATGGTATCTGGTCTATGACATAAGCAGTATTGCCGGAAATATTGTAATTCCCAGATGGGTCTGGGTTTAATGGACTATTTGGTATAGAAGTCACTTTTACATTTTCCGGCAGATATATCTTTCTTCGAACCATGCTCAAACAAGATTCGATTACATGTACCCCCAACCTGGACTTATCAACAATAGCTTGAACCGAGTCAATAAAATCTTTTTGAGCAATAGGGGAAATATATATATTTTCAATTAGTTCATCTAATAAAATTGGAATATGTATTCCTTTACCATAAGACTCCCACGATTCAGGATTCATTATCTGAATTATCGCTCTTATTTCATGTTCGTCGTCATATTCTTTTCTTTTGAGGAAAAAAGGTATTCGAATATTATCTTCAATTTCTAAAACCATATCGTTATCAATATAATTCACTTTATCTATATATTCATCAATGTTCGAATTCCCCAAACTATCTACTAATCGTTTAAAAGTTGATTGAATAACAATAGGAATTCGTTTATCTATTTCATATTTCTTCCACATAAGATAGGATTCATGGTCTTTTTCATTCCAGCAATTCGCATAGGTATGTTTTCTATACATCTCGAAAAGGTTGTGTCGTTTTGGACTAGTTCCTGGAACCCAACCTTCGAATGCATCATCAAATGTATCAACCCTAGCAAAATATAATGTTCTTTCCCTTAGCAACTCCTCAAACCGTTCATATTTCATATATCTCCATATTTTTATATTTTCGTCTGATATTTTGCCAATAGGTTGTCCTTTGTACATGATAAATCCTTTATCTAATCTCGTTCAAAATAAATATTCTCCTTAGTGTATTAAGCTTTTCAATTTTGCACTACTCTCATAAAATTCATCCTCCTCCCCTCCGCTTTTGACGGTCAATTATTGTATAATTGCGCCAAATCGCATTTATGAGGTTTGATGGTAATTACATGTAGAAATAAAATAGTTATTTTTAAATAGTAAGTAGTTGAAGAATATGTAAATAATCGAGGTTGAAATATCATATACAGACGGCAGAAAATGATAGATATAATTGATTTGCTATTAGCATTATAAAAATTGTTATTGAAATTTATGACTCAGAAATTAAGACCAAAGCCATTCATGGTAATCAAAAAGTAATAAAAATGTTAGATGAAGCAGTTGAAGAGTTTTATGACACTGCAAAAAAATATTGTAGTAAAAATGGTTCACATGATAGCATTCTTGGCTGGGGGGATGAAAAAACGTGTTTGTCGATATTTTCTAGAGGTATAAACACAAACAATCGATATTGTTTTTTAGAGATGGGTTATAGAGTACCCACCGATAAAGAAAAGTTCAAAACAAGGAGAGTAGATGCTTTCATAATGGAACGTTCAAAATCCAAAACATTAACAGGAATTATTGAAGCCAAAAAAGTCAATATCGATATTGTCGAAAAAATAACAGAAGGCAAAATAAATCAAATAAAACGACAATTGGAAAAAATCGAAAGTCAGTTATCAGATATAGATCAAGATGTTGTTTATTCGAGTGAAGAAAAAGGTGTAAAAAGTCATTCATATCGAATTGGACTTATTTTCATAGTTTTAAGAGCCAGATTTGCAAAATCAGGGAAAGGGAAAAAAATAATTTGGTATGATTTTAAAGATATAAAATTGAGAGTAAACAAACTCTCTGATGCGATAGACGATTTGATTGAGGGGGATCATATAGCTAGTTATTATCCATATATCTATTCCGACGAACAATTTAATTTAATTAAAGATTATTATGGAACTACTTTAGAAGATGAAGATATAAAAATTGATAGACCTCATAGTCATACATACTATGAAGTTGGATCAAAGGTAATAGCAGCTATTTTTTAAAAAATCTATTTGTAATATTGAGGTGGAAGCATATATGCGGGATTAATGTTGTGGGAGCCACGATCTGCGAATGTTGCCGGGAACATTTTGAGTAAATAGATTTATTTTTGGCTGAAAAAGGATCGACTAATTGAAAGGCATCAGTGAGGATGCTTCTCTCTCTCGTTGATATTGTCTTAGCTCGTCTCTTTCATCCCTGCGGGACCGGCACCCTTCGGGTGACCTAGTTACTTCAATCTAAGTTCAATACTAATCGATTGTGGCCTATTTCATGTGTTCTCGGATTAGGAACGTCCGATTTTCGCTGCAAGTTTATCTTCTGCTCTCTATCCTGGTGGCAAGTATTTTATGCTCTGTTTCAGGGAACATGAACCGGAATCGTATGGTCCAAAAAGGGTTACTCAGATTGAGATACGGGCTACATTCGGCAAAGGTTGGAACGTTGATTACATCAGGGAAGCACAATTTGAACCATCGTTTGGTGGGGAAGGTATAAAGGCTTGGCTATCCTCCACAACTCGTTTGTGGGCTTCGCCTAATGACATAATTATTCTATGATACCCAAAACCATCTTAAGAAAAAGAAAGGTAGGGAAGAACGTATAAATATCCTCACAGCTAATTTTTTTTCGGAAATATAGGCCGCAGCTGCCAGTTGTCACATCAAGATTTATATTTATTCTCATTCACTTACTTACATTGTAGTTCCTATGGTCATATATTAATATATGAAATTTTTAAATTCATATATATATGTTATAGTTTTGAAAGTGGTAGGAATTTTACTTTTTTGATGCGATTTGATATTTCTATCCTCTCTTATTATATTTAATTTTGCTACAATATCATTTTTTCCAAAATTATCGAAATATTTTGAAAAAATAAGATCCCATTCATCGCCTATTATTTTGGTAAGGTCTCCCATTACCATTGCCTCAAAAAACCTATCGAATAGAAGTGGATCATATAACTGTGACTTTGTTGCAATGTCTAAAGCATCTTTGATATTAGGATTTTTAGTTTTTTCATAATCAGATTCTAAATCTTGTATCATTTTTTTATTGATCTGATCCCATGCCTTACCAGGAAAAATGGTTCTAAGTGTCTCAAAAATTACCTTCTGAATGGAGTTATAATAATCTAATAGATTTATCTTAATAAAATTGCGTAGGTCTGTTTCAAAGAGTTCAATTTCTGTAGATACCTCCTTAGGAATTTTACTCGGCGGGGTGTAAAGCGGTTCGATATTCCTCAATATGCCAAAGAAAACTAATCTAGTGCCTAAAATTGATTCTATGTCTGACCTATACTCCGATATGTCAGTATCATCTAAATTTATTGAGCGATAAAAGTCTGAAGATACGACAATGGATTCCTTTCTAACGCCTTCTAATAGGGCAAGTAACATTTTTAGTAGGATCTCGTAGCGGTCATTATCTTTTTTTATTTTACATTTTTTTGTTCCGCAATTAAAATATGGGATTTCTTTAGTTGATAGGAGATTTTCTTGTATTTTGAGAATCGATAGAATCTTTTCGCTTTGAGGATTATTGATTTGCCCATAATCAACAGTTGGAAACAACTGTTTGATTCTTTTTATTTTGCATTCAATAGATTCTATTCCCCTGTACTCGTCAATAATTTCTTGGATTTCGTAATCAAAAATTGGATTAAGGCGAATATGAATAGGAATAAACGAATCTCGATTTGCATTCCTCATGAGGTAATCAATTTGAATGATACCTTCAAAAAGCATGTCCTCTAGTATTTCATTTGGAGGCTTCTCTAGAAACTGTTCTTCCAAGATTTTGATAAAGGTTCTGGCCCTGATATGGTCATGACTTCTTGGTATTTTTACTAGAGCTGAAACGTGTTGGTTTACAATAAATTTTCGAGGTGGGTTTATCCCATTACTTCGGCGAATAGCCCTTGTTAAAATGTTATCTTTTTTTCCACAAAACACACATTTCCAAACATTAAATACCTCTTCAAATTCGTGTTTTAATCCTCCCTTATTTTCGGAACGAGGCAAAGTGATCTGTTCATCTTGATTTTGAGGCCCGCCGCATGAGCATATATGTTTATGAGGCATTCTTATCAACTAATTTTTGTATTTCTCCTTGATGAGATCTACCGATAGTACCTAGCTCTGGATGAAGAAAAACCCATAATTGCCATAGCTCTGGATCTGTTAAGGCCCTATGGGTCAAAATTACGATCTGCGTATCTTCCATTACCTCTTTAAAGTTTAATATTGCATTTCCAAATGATGGGTCATCCATATCCTGTTGCGGTTCATCTATGCAAATAAAAGGTTGGGGCTGATGGAGGCTTGGCTCCATCTTAGCAAGCAGACTACGAGCTTTGAGAATACTAACTATCAAATTTACAATAGCTGCTAACCGTTCTCCCCCACTTGGTCCTCCCACTTTTGCGTTAATGGGAACAATTGTTTTCCTTTTTCCAGTTTTTATTTTGACTTCAAGCTCTGGAGGCATTATGTTAAAGTTTGGAGTTATCTGACCTTCTAGATCTTCACCTTGTTTTTTATAAAGCTCATGAAAGATTAAATTTGCCTGATTAAATATCTGATTTGCCATCATTTTGTATGATTGTTGGGCCTTGATCCATTCAGCCTTTAACTGGTTAGCTTGTTCCTCTTGTTTCCTTAAGGCTACTCTTTTCTCCCCAATAATAGATTTTTGAGTTTCAAATGAGTTGAAATCCGCCCTTGCTCGCTCCCTAGTAAATTTCTTTTTTAGCTCCTCTATACGATTCTTTATCTCTTCAGCTTGCTTTTCGTTACTCTGTGATGCATTAGATAATCCTTTTTCGTTAAATCCATAAAAATTCTCAATATACTCTGGTTCACAATCCTTTTGAAGAAATTCTGCTTGTCTTTTCAAATCATCAAAATCTACTCTTGCAACCTGATAATGTTTTTCAAAATTGATTACTCTCAACTCAGCACTAGGTAAGTTTTTATCAATGATTAATTGTTTCCGTTGCTGTATCTTCTGATTTAACTCACCAATTTTCTCAAAATCACTATTGTTCAAAAATATATTTTTTTGTCTT
>JAUSDC010000185.1 GCA_030650845.1 Candidatus Methanoperedens sp. | reverse complement strand
TTCTAAGGCGCTGCGACTGGTGGTGGGATTGCTGCACACATTGCGTTCGCTGCGTTTCAATCCCTTATGGGTTTTCTAAGGCGCTGCGACTTGACACGTTTTGTTTCTCCAAAGAACCAGGGAAAGTTTCAATCCCTTATGGGTTTTCTAAGGCGCTGCGACAAGATGATTTTAATAAAGTATGCCAAATTATATTTAAGTTTCAATCCCTTATGGGTTTTCTAAGGCGCTGCGACGTTTCATTATAACCCCTGCACTGCAAGCATAATCATGTTTCAATCCCTTATGGGTTTTCTAAGGAGCTGCGACTATCTTCTTTTATACTTCTGCTTGCGAACTTGAGTTTCAATCCCTTATGGGTTTTCTAAGGCGCTGCGACCTAAGATTACAATAATTCATTCACAACTGCATATGCAGGGTTTCAATCCCTTATGGGTTTTCTAAGGCGCTGCGACCTTAATCCTGCCTGTGACCCTCCTGTTCCTCCACAACGTTTCAATCCCTTATGGGTTTTCTAAGGCGCTGCGACCTATATTATTCAATTCCGTCAGGATCTCGTCATAAGGTTTCAATCCCTTATGGGTTTTCTAAGGCGCTGCGACATTGCATGAAACCTGTGACCAGGAATTTAGGCCTCGATAGTTTCAATCCCTTATGGGTTTTCTAAGGCGCTGCGACGGCATAGCATAAATGCCCCTTTTGCCGTATAATCCTTCCTAAATCCTCAGAATTAAGCGGTCATTTCACGAACCTTATGCATACCCGTTGTTTATATACGTTCAGGAAAAATGACCAGAAACAATATGGGCTTAGATCACATTTGATTTTTTCACTTGCGTCCGTTCGCCGAGTTCTGTTGTATTATTAATGCACCTTTCGCACAAAGAATATATCCTGATCTTATCGGTGCTTTCGATGATGTTTTTCAATTTGTCTTCCAGTTCAATTCTCTCAACGCTATCGATCTCAAGCTCAAAAACACTGTACTGCTTCCAGGCGCCAAACTCCTCAAGTGTCCTGAAGACGTGCCTCCTGATGCGGTCATCGCTGATATCGTAAGTGATCACAAGTCTCATTTGGGATACTCCAGCGGATGGTATTCCTTTAGTTCACCTGTTATGGCTTTTCGCAAAAGGATAGCCTGCATTCTTATAGCTTTCCTGCGATTGACTGTGTACTCGAACCTGGGATGGCTGAACTCTTCTTTCATGTATTCATCGTACTTTTCAAGATATTTCCTGAAAGCATCCTTTATCAATCGATTATCCACGCCAAAATCCTCATGAGTTATCTCACCGCGGTTCACAAGACGCAGAACGAATGCATCCGCAAAGATCGCCCTGAACTCCTCCATCAGATCAAGTGCAAGCGCTGGTCTTCCATGCCTGTCAGCATGCATTATCCCCAGATATGGGTCAAGATTGTACTGCCGCAAGCCGCTTTGAACTTCGTTCTTTATCATCGTGTATGTCAGGGACATAAGTGCATTTATATGATCTTGAGGCGGGCGTCTGGTTCGCTTTTCAAAAGTCCAGTCCCCTACTAGGCACTCGTTCAAAAGAGTGAAATAAATATCGGAAGCCTGCCCTTCAAAACCCATCAATTCATCAGTGGTCTTAATGTTCTTATCTTCGAGGATGCGCACCTCTATATCCAACAACTTATCCGTTGATTTAACTCCTTTTCGGGATAGAAGGATCCTTGAGTTGTGGATCTTAGCCTGGATGATCCTTTTTGCGATCTTTAGCTTCTCTGCATCACTCTGCGCATACTGGCGGCGCCTGATCTCAGCGATGGTGTTTATCTCAGGAAGGAAACTGCCGCGGTAGGCGCCGTTCTCTGTGAAATAATTGAGCACGATACCGTGTTCATTCGCGCTTGCCACGAACGGAGTAGTAAAGTTAATGCCTCCAAAAACGTTGATGGTATCCACTTTGCCTATGGGGAAAGAAGCGAGTTCCCCCTCGCCTTTTTTCGCAACAGTAATTCTTCCGCCATCTATGCCTATGACGCTTCCCTGCGTGGTCACGAATATCACGCTGTCGTCGAATATGCCTTCGCTTTCTTTCATTTCATACACGCTCCAGTAATTTTGATTCAACAGGCAGGCAGTACTGCGAGGTACTGCAATTCTTGCATTTTTTAGGATTGTCAGTAAAATCTGGAATTGAATCGAGTGACATGTTCCTTATTTTTTCCACGGTATCGATCACCTTCTCGCGGTGCCACTCGGTTATCGTGATGGCGTAGCGCTCGTTAGTGCCGAAAAGGTAGATGTATCCAAGACGCACGGGTTCTTCGAGATAGTCTTCGAGGAGCATGCAGTATGCTGCGAGTTGGATTTCGTCATTGTCGAAATATGAATCGCCATGCTTTCGCTCTATTGGAGTCATGTCAGCCTTTCCCTCTATGATGTCGATCTTGCCATGCATGTGCATTTTTTCAGACTTCAGGTATATTTCACGATACCAACCGCCTCTCCTGCTCTGGTTCTTATGCTTTGAGCGCCCGTCGGCGAGATAGTAGTTCAATCCCTGCGTCTTGTAAAACATCAGGTAGTAGAGGCGGCGCGCGCAGTAGAGGTACTGGTTGAGGTCGGAGACGTTGACGAGGTTGAGGTCGTTATCAGTTATCATCCATAGCATCCTGTGATAGTGATATGACCTTTCTATTCCAGAGAATTATCTCATCAGGCATCATTATGCGGTCAGGTTCGATTGAATGGTATAATGACCGGATACAAGCAAGGAGAAATCCTTGCTGTTTTTCAGGGAAAACATCAACTGCTTTTTTGGCGATAGTCTCTATTTTTTCATTGAATTGCTCTCTACGCTTTTGATAATCCATTAAATCTGGAAAATAGGGAAGTTTTATTGCACTTATGAATGGACCTGTTTCTTCACTTTCGATTTCTCTAATAATGAATCCTTCATTTGTTCTTTCCACAACCGCAGAAACTCGATTTAGAACTGAAAGCATATCATACATTGTTTGACGTATTTCATGCCCCCGTGTGTAAATAACTGGATATCTTAGAGATCTCCCGCGTAAACTTTTGCATGCATCTTTAATGTCGTCAATGAGCAGTTTTAACCTTTTCAAGTTCGGATTACTTAATCCATCGTTGTTGTATTTATTCAGTAAAATAAAAAAATTGAGCCATAACTTATAGCTATATCCGGTATCGACTGCAAAATATGCCCTGAGATCATCTTTTCGGCGTACATATTTCTCAATTGCGATTGCCTGTCTAAATGTGAATAATGTCCTCACACTTTTTGTTTGAATATTATATTCACCTGTGATAAACGACATCTTCTCTAAAAATGTAGGATATGCTATGATTTCATCTGGAAATATTGGATTTGCTTCTTTTTTTGTATAAATGTAACAATTGGCAGGTTCATGTCGAGCAGCACGACCAAAACGCTGGACAAATGAATCGATACTGAAGCCATCTTCCATGAACAGCATTTTTATTGGGTAATCAAGTCCTACCTCGCTTTTATTGGTTGAGATTAGAATAGGTTTTGTGAAATTCGGTGTATCCCCAATCTGATTTGTATCATAACCGTTATCTTTCTCAGCATACTCGTATATTTCAGGATATTCCTTGAATAAACGAGTAAAAAACAAATTGCTATCCTTCACAGTATCAAAAATGAATAGAATTTGTGGACTTCCTGGTTTTAGTTCTCCAATTATTTTATGAAGCACATCTGCAATAGCTTTAATATTATCAAGGATTTTTCCCTGGTGAAATTCCACTTTCGTTTGATATCGAATAATTTCGCCTTCTTCCATGGAGCAGGGTGTGGCAAAGATATTATCTATTATAGGTGCATGTCTATCCTTCCCGATTCTGACAAGATTGAGAAGTTCGATTATTTCTTCTTTTGGAGTCGCACTACTCAAAATCACTTTACATGAACTCATATTCTGAAATAACGCAATCTGTGTAAGGATTCCGCTTAACTCAAACTCCCTGTATGCATGAAATTCATCATAGATAACATACTCAAACAGATGAAATGATTGTTCCAAATTCTCTTCAGGATTGACATACATACCCCCAATTATCGCTTGAAAAATATCTGGATTGGTTAATATAATATCATATCTCTTTATCAATCCATATAGTTCTTGGGCGCGCTCGTATTCTTTTTTTGAGAGAATTTTTGATGAAATATATATCGGATTAAAACCCTTTTTTTTAAAACGGTCCATCTGGCTCTGGATCAGCGCATTGGTTGGATAGATGAGAAGTACCTTATTCCCTTCATGCAGCAAATATTCAAAACAGAGCGTTTTTCCAGCACCAGTCGGAGCTATCAATTGAATAACATCAGCTTTATTAGACTTCACGCAATCGATGAATTCTTTCTGGAAAAGACGCAATTTTCCCGAAGGAGTAAAATTATGTGTATCTTCCATCACTGGAAGATGAACCTCTCCGACGATCACCATAAATTTTCACCTTAATACTATTGGAATGATCGTTTCATTAACAAATTTGATATCCACATCGAGAAAATGCTGTTTTCTGAAATCACTGCCTCGCGCAAATTTTCCTGACAATTTAATTATATCATGAAGAATTTTCTCACTTATCCCATAAACTTCTTTCAGCATATACATATTCAAGTGAACCTTTTCAGCAAGTTTTGTTTTTTTCAATCTCAATTCTCCACTTCTGCGTATCCCCAATGTTAACAAAATATCATCTGGCGGTGATTCTTTTGACCAGACAGTAAATTCAAAAGTGCTCTCAGGAGCAAGTCCTATATACCGCCTTACTTTACTGATACCTACTGGAGAATCCATGCATCTTGGCTCTGATTTTTCAAACCTGCCCATATCTCCTTTTGGTTGAGATGTAACAGTAACTGTTAAACTTCGCTCGGATAGATATTCCGTGCTCTTGAAAGTCTCTTCTTTAAAACTGACATCGATTGGCTTCCCATCGCTTATGAATAAACCGATATCAACAAGTTCCCTGTAATTATGATTAATTGCTTCTTCATCATCGAGCCTGTAATGCTTTTTCAATAATCCAAGAGTATATGCAAATGAATATGTAAGTGCTGTGCTTCCCAATATACGATCCGCACTTATCAGAACCCCTTCCGAACTTGAATAAAAAAGGGGTGAGTATAGGGTGGCGCGATATGTTGTTATCTCCACATTAATCACCTATAATATTCCTTATTCATCCGCAGTGATTTTATTCTGGTTTGAATCTGGTTTTGTTTTTTCAGTAGGCTTTTTATTAACGATATCAAGCCCCTGTTTTCGTAAAATTTCCAAAGTATTCTTGAGAACTAAAGAATGTTCTATTTTTGAGCGATTCCCAACATCGATTGAATCCAAAATCCATTTTGGAAATTCACTGCCCTGAGCCAGTGAAAAATCTTTTGCATGATATATCCTCCAATCAGCGCGTTTGTGGTTATCGATATAAGCTGAGATAGCTGCTTGAATATCTACTCGTGAAAATTCATCCTTTGCATCTTTTATATAATCACATATAAGTTCCCCACAACTGAGGCTGCTATCACTTTCTGAAGTAATCAGACCAACTATTTCATTTTTCATGTTTCTGCCGGTACGGGTTTCTCGCGCGCCATATCGTCCCGTGTTAAGGATGTTGTGGATAAGATACAAAAACATCTCTCTTGTACCAGCTTCAAGTGTTATGAAATGCACAAAGTGAGTTCTTGGTTGGACTTTTACCGGATTGAAAAGCGCTTCTGACTGACCGCCTGCTTCATCTCGCATCGTTCCACTTTCATAGAGAGCGTTATGTGTTTCCTTATTCATCAGGTCGTAAGGTTCTAAACTGTATGTATATCCTTCGATCACTCGGCTTTTTTGAGAAAACGTGGCGCCTGAGACTGTGCCTGCAAGACCATATGTTAGTAGATCGGCTGTCTGGGATTTCGGTAAGCTTGGAATTGGTTCATTATATGTATATTCTGCTGAGATTATAGTTTCCTTTTTCTCATCAAGCTCACGGCAAAGGTTCAATCCAGTTAATCTCTCCTTACTCACAAACTTCTCTCCATTCACCTGGGCATGGATGGTACCATTGAATTCCTGTGTTTCAGCGCGTTCAGAATCCGTGCTTCTAAAGAGAATGGGGTCTGTAACAGTTCTTAAAACAACTAATGTCACTGTTGGTCTTGCTCTTCTGTATATTTCGTACTTTTCAGCAAATCCATCATCTGGTATGCTTTTCTTAAGTTCATTCCAATCCATTATTAATCACCTCATGTTTTGATAGCTAAAATATATTCAAATTCATACAAATCAGTCAATGGATTTCCCCATTGCGATATTTTCTTCACATTCCACAGTCCGTGCTTTTTAAGATATGTTACAATACTCTGAATGTAGTCAAGACAATCTGCGGGAATATCTTTTCCTCTTTTAGGAGAATATTGCTCCCTTTCAACATCTTTCATGACTTCTGCTGCTGCAAATCGTATGGCTTCTTCTTCTGAATATTTCTGTGCCATAGATGACATCAGTGAATCAAGTGCTGTTCTGAATATTTTAACACGTTTATAGGAACTGTTACCAAAGTGTTTCCCAAAAAGGATTTCACCCTTCTTGGCTATTTCTTTCATTTCCAAATTCTCATCTCCAAATAATTTTTTCAAATAATCTCCATTTTTATTTACCCAAATTGCGAAGTTTTCAACATTACTTTTCACAAAAGGAACTACATTTATTGGAATAAATTGTTGAACACGATGCAGTCCCTTCAATCCATCATGTTGATTGATAAATTCTAATTGTTTCATTTTTAATCCTGCATCTCTAAAATTACTTATCTGATCAATCCCAATATTTTTTTCAAGTGTTGTTGGTTTTTCATTGTAAAACACATGATTATATGTTCTCATCAGAGTATATGGACTGGTTGAAACACATTTGCACCCACAATTAAGACATGCTTTTATTGCGGTATGAATGGCCCTTGCCCGCCTTGTGCTTATGCTTGAATTATCTTTTTTTGAACGAATGGCCATTGGCTCGATATGAAATGGAGTATTAAAATCTCCAAGTGTAAAGTCTAATCCAAGTTTTTCTGTTTTTGTTCCCTGCACATTAAATTCAACTTTGCTCATTTGTTCATTGAATGGATCCACATTAATAAAAATGGAATCAAAATAGAAATAAAAAAACATCAAATTATCAGTTTCTCTAAAATCTCTAACTTTAATAATATCATTGATTAATTGAAATTCTATCTGACAGGCTTCACAATAACGCTTATATTGGTCATCAAGTGAAGTACGTTTTGTAAAACCACCTGATTGCAGAAAGTGTTTTCCTGGTTTATAATCCATTTCAGCGACGGCACCACACATGAAACAAATCTGTTTTTTACCTTCTGGAAAAGTTTCAGCCACAATCCCTTTTGATGTTTCTTCGTTATATGCGCCAATTAATTGGATTATTGAATCTAATAAAGATGATTCTGCGTCTAATTTTGATAAAATGGCATTTTTCACAGAATCATGCAATAACTTGAGTGGTTCAACGTAATTATTCTGATTTCGCACAAGTTCGTGTACAGTATATGGTTTGCATTTCTGCCCCCCGACATCTTCTTTATCTGCAAAATTCTGACGAATCTGTCCTATATTTCGCAAAATCTCTTTTAAATTATCGTTCTTAATTGATTTCCCCAAATCAGGAAACTCTGTCCAGTCTGATCCTTTTTTATCATTATATATAAAATATGTAATACATGCGAGAGATTCTTGAACTACTTTATCTTGTGGATATATTGTTTTTCCAAGGACTGTCAATAAACCGGATTCTGTTTTTTTACGTACAGCTTCAAGGTAAACTTCAAAACGTTCATTTTTATTAAGCGGAACCGAAAGGAGAGGTGCCAAATCAAATTTTCTATCTGTAAAATCGGGTTTAGCATGCATTTTTTCAATTAATTCTGCACTGATCAATAATTTTAATTTTGATGAATCTATATTAATTCTATTTTTTGATAAATATAGTATGCCTTGGGGAGATATTAATAGAGGAATACAACCCGATGTCACCAAAAACTTCTTAGCACTACGATATACAATTTGAGATAAAAGTTGCTGCGGCATTTCAGGCAGCAATAGAAGATGAACATCATGACCTTCATTTTTTAATTTTTTATGAAT
>JAUSDC010000160.1 GCA_030650845.1 Candidatus Methanoperedens sp. | reverse complement strand
TGTATCCCATTTGAATCACCGCTTAATAATTCTAAGATATTCTTCCAGTGTCGTATCAAATGAGGTATCCAACTCAATTATCAAAGAATGATGTAATTTAACAACTGCATTTGGAATCTCTATTCGTGCCCTTGCTTCTTTTAATTCCTGTAAAACTTCTTCGTCCGATCTCATTGTATTATTCCTATTTCCTAAGTTTCCATTTCGAAAAACCAGCATCCTTGAAGTATCTTACCGCCGTTTGCCAGTGAATCTCCTTCTCTTGAAATGTTCTTTTCAACCGACCCAACCATTATCTTCCCAAGCTGTGAACCTCCGCTGATAGTGGTTACTCCTGAATCGATAGTATCTCCGACTACTGCCACTGGACGCTCGGTTTCCTCATCTGTAACGTACATGATCTTGCTTTCAACATCAAAAGCAGTCGTGGGATTTCCGTCGGTGTATGCTTTATGCAGCGTACTGTCTGAGACCACGCTGACGCCCACCGAACCAGAAAGCCTTTCCAGTTCCCAGTAATAATCTCCTGCAGGAAGGGGATTGAAAGAAAGGTGTAATACTGCGCTGCCAGGGTTCAATTGATACTCATTCTCAAAAAAAAGTCTGGTTTTTGCTGGCGAATCCCATAGCGATAACCTCAGCCTGCTTGACTCGTTGACGTTTCCGATCTTTATTTTTATCCTTCCCATCCAGCGGGTTGTTGAGAATTTCTGACCGATCGAGTTACTGATAAAATAGTTCGACTTTACTGTGCCATTGTGCGTTTCTATGAAGGCAGTATCTTCCACCCTCACCTGGACGAACATTATATCCTGCTGGCTCGATGTTATTTCTCCAATGACCATTATACATTTTAAAATCGTTACTTGAATAAGACTTTCTATTGCCTTTTGACAACCACTTTCCCTGTGGCATTCACGACTATGGTAATCTCATTTGGCGCCGAAAGCTCCAACCTGTCTATCCCGATCAGCCTTCTTAGCACAAGTTCCCTGTTCTCCTCAAGGAATTTCCAGATCGCCTTTTCAAGAATCGCCTGCTGCTCATTAGTAAATGATTCCATGATTATTCCTCCTTATCATATTACTCGGTGTACTCCCAGTCATAGTTGTATCTCATAGCGGTAATGGACTCAGATACCTGAGGACCTTCGAAATAATATCTCTGTTTTATACAGGTAAAATCTGCAAAATCATTCTTGAAATTATCGAACAGGTTTATTGTTTTTCCCATGAGTTCTTCCGCGCTGGAGTATTCGGGTTTGATCGCTGTATCAATGTAAACCAGAGGTGCATGGTACATCCTGACCAGCTGTGCACCGTAAGAATCAACTTTAGCCTGAGTATCGAAATTGACATTCCTGATAGTCTTACCGCGAACACCTACATCATTGATACTGCGTCCCCCCACAGAATATGAGGTTTCTTCTACCTGGATCTTGCACCCAGCCCATCCCTGAGTGACGAAGGCTTTTAATGAGGCTCCTGATAAAGTTCCGTACCTGATGTTGGTATAATGCACCTGCGCCTGTCCGGCTTTAACCCACAGGAAAAAGCTTTCAGAAAGTTCGTGCATGTTCCCGTCGCTACCGTTTATAGTAACGAATCCACCTTTATCCGAACCTGTGGGATTTGTGATCGTAATCCTCAGGTAAGATCGTATGGGGGAGGGCTGAGAATCGGCATAAAATTCTTCCAGGTTCGTGACTATATCTTTTTCTGTTAGGATAAGTGTGGGTTTGAACCGCTCATTGACCAGTGTTCCAGCTCCGCGAACAACCATGAAATTAAGAAGTCTTGTATAATCCCTGCGGATACTTTTTGGAGTGGTCAGCATGTTGTCCTTGAATTTCCGGATGGATGCTATGTCAGTGTTCATCATCATCGGAATTATGTAAATATTATAGTCTGATTGAAGTGCATCGACCCTGACAGTCCACTCTCCAATATGATAAGTCTCAGCGATGTCAAGTTCTTTTGTCAGGTCGGTCAGGGCAGACCAGATGGTGTCGCCATACGTTCTAGTGAGCAGAGTCCCGAAGACTCCTGAATCGTAATACGGCAGCTTTGTCTTATCATAAACATAAGATGCTTTCTTGGTCATGCCCATGTCATTTGCTACTCTGGCGAGGTCTGATAAAATGAAGTCTATGGATTTGCCTGTGTACTGCACTCCTTCGGGCGTAACAAGGTCAAGTCGAATGGCTGCAAGTTCTTTCTCCCAGCCGTATGCTGTGGTGACGAGGTCACGGTATTTATTCTGCCTGTTATCGTATTTGGGCGCCCTGATGCATCCATCGAACAGTTTTGTTCCTTTCCAGTAGAAGCGGACAGGTCTTACTTTATCGATCTGTACATCCTGATTCTTTCTCGTACTTGTGATGGTCAGAAGATCACCTTCGAACAGGCTGCGCTCGATTTCCACTGATGCACCCCTGAGAAGCCAGTGATCGTATGTTCCTGTGCCCAGTCCTGTTGGCCGCGTATATACTTTGAACTCAAAATCCTGGGATTTTGTGGCCGTCATCTTTCGATCCCTCTGTCAAGGTAATC
>JAUSDC010000155.1 GCA_030650845.1 Candidatus Methanoperedens sp. | reverse complement strand
AGGGATTGCCGTTGATACGCATGTCAAAAGACTTTCTTTTAGACTTGGGCTCACGGATAAAATAGATCAGGATAAGATAGAAAAAGATCTCATGGAACTTGTACCGAGAAATGGTTGGGATAATTTTTCTCTGCTTCTTATTAATCACGGACGAAACATCTGCCATGCAAGAAAACCTGCATGTGAAAAATGTGTATTGAATAGATTGTGCCCATCAGCATTTACTTTCGGGTGAGATCTGCGGCTTTCTAAGTGGGGGACTGAAATATCATTACGATCTAGCCAGGAACAGTCAGAAAACACTTTAAAAACACTTGCGGATGACATGTAATGGAAATATTTCTCAAACAACCAAGACTTTATATATACAAAAGTTGTAATAACGTTGTATCAGTTAGCTTATTAGGTAACTTAATAGAGTTCGGGAACATCCCCTCTTTGCGTGCTTCTTTTAGGTTGATTGAATAATAGTACAGAGGGAAAAAATTGTTTAATGACGGACAAGATAAAAACGCTCCAGTCTTGGCAGGCGCTGTTCACGATGTAACAATCGAGGGCATAGCCAGAGAAGGAGATGGAATCGCAAGGATACAGGGATTTGTAATTTTTGTACCCGGAACAAAAGTTGGAGACCATGTCAAGATAAAAATTGAAAAGGTCTTGCGAAAGTTCGCGATTGCAGCCCTTGAGACAACTTAAGTAAACGGAGAAAATATATGAGCGACGATAGACGTGGCGGCTTCCGAGGCGGAAGTGGCGGCGGTTTTGGCGGACCAAGAGAGATGCACAAGGCAACTTGCGCGGACTGCGGTCAGGAAACCGAAGTACCTTTTGCACCATCCGGTGACAGACCGGTATATTGCAGGGAATGCTACCAGAAACATAAACCAAAGAGATATTGAATTTATAGATGAATTTCAGTATTAGAAATATAAACTATACGGAGAAATAAAATATGGGCGACGATAGACGTGGCGGCTTCCGAGGCGGAAGTGGCGGCGGTTTCAGACCAAGTGGACCAAGAGAAATGCACAAGGCAACTTGCGCGGACTGCGGTCAGGAAACCGAAGTACCTTTTGCACCATCCGGTGATAGACCGGTATATTGCAGGGAATGCTACCAGAAACATAAACCAAAGAGATATTGAATTTATAGAT
>JAUSDC010000153.1 GCA_030650845.1 Candidatus Methanoperedens sp. | reverse complement strand
GCTGCTTGCGAGACAGCATGTATTATTGCTCGGTCCGCCTGGGACAGCAAAGAGTCAGTTGGTTGAGGATCTATGCGCACGTATAGGGGGCAATTATTTCAGCTGGCTCCTGACAAAGTTCTCAACACCAGAAGAACTCTTCGGTCCGATAAGTCTTAAAGCGCTGGAACAGGACAAGTATACAAGGATCATAACGGGGAAGCTACCTGAGGCACATATTGCTTTTATCGATGAGGTCTGGAAGGGTTCAAGCAGCATACTAAACACAATGCTTCGGATTGTGAATGAGCGTAAGTTCGATAATAACGGTGCGCCAGTGAAGGTGCCGCTCCTTAGTCTTTTCGGAGCATCGAATGAACTGCCAGAGAGTGGGGAATTGTCTGCTCTGTATGACAGGTTCCTCCTGAGGTTCATGACGCAATACATCGCAAGTCCTCAGAACTTCGTGAATATGCTCGCATCACAGCCATCGCTGTCGAATACCATGATCACACTGCAGGAATTAACGGCAATGCAGACTGAGGCAGAGAAGGTAGCGCTGCCGGATGAGGTTTATATCGCACTCGTTAACCTGAGAGAAGTTCTGAAGAAGGAGAATATCATTGCTTCAGATAGAAGGTATAAACAAGCACTATCGCTAATCAAAGCGAATGCATACCTTGGTGGCAGAGCTAAGGCTACACCCGATGATCTTGCAATACTTCAGCATGTGCTGTGGAGTCAGCCGTCTGAGTATAAGATGGTGCAGAAGCTGGTATTGACTACGGTGAATCCGGTCTTATCAAAGGTTCAAGAGCTTATAGACCTTGCAAAAGAGGTTTATCATCAGGCACTTGATCCTAATGCACAGAAAGATAAAGAAGCCGGTAACAAGATAGGGTTTGAAGCAACCGTCAAGTTGAGAAGGATACAAGAGGACTTGAGGAAGATCGAGACTACGCCTGAGACCGCGAAGGTCATTGACGATGCGCGAACTAAGGTTAAAGCATACACTGATGAAGTATATGAAGTCATTACCGGTGTAAAAGCAGGTTAGGGAAAGGAAGATGGCTAACGTTAAGAATGTGTTTAATCTTCCGCCAGATGTGTTTGATCTGGTGTGTGAAAAGAGTCAGGACCCAGAGGATCCTGTAATGGTCTATCAGGTTCTGTGTCAGGAGATTGAGATCCAGATATCGCAGGCGCGTGATCATCCGGAAGAAGGTGGAAGATTCCCGACGATAATGCAGTGTGCACTTATCATGGAGAGTCTAAGAAAGGACGCTGCCGTGCGTATGAAACGCATTTGCAAGGAGTGCTTTGAGCCGCTTACAAATGATGGCGATGGTACGACATCATGCAATATCAGGGGGTGCAGTTTGTACTTTGTTAATGTTACCCCAGAACGCCGGAGATAAGTTATGGCAGATAAGAGTATATTAGATACATTGCTTCCAAACAAGGAGCACCAGGTCGTCTGTTCTGATTCTATGGATACCATGATGTTTACCGACCTGAGAAAGCAGAGTGAGAAGCTCCAGGAAGTAGAGAAGGGGGGAACTGAGGCACTGAAGACGTTCCCGCCTTTGGCACAGGATATCTGGAGTTCGCTATTCAAGTTCAGTCCTGAGTTCAGAAAGCCAGAAGAGCTGGCGCCAAGCCATAGATTCAACTCGACTCTTTTAGAAAAGATGGTTCAGATGCAGGAGTATAGGGAGTTGCGCGTCCATACAAGGCTAGATGAGATGCACTCAGCCATGGCTACGGTTGCTATGGCAGAGGAGATGGCCAGGACGTTGAAAGATGAACTGAAGGACCAGGCTGAGTTGGCGAACGCAGCCGACAACATACAGCAGGAGCTCCAGAGTGCCATTGATTCCGCTCGGACATATCAAAACATGACGGATATGTCTGGTAACCCTGAATTTCAGAAGAAGGCTGATGAGAAGGTGAAGAAGGCAGAGCAATTCAAAGCGCAGCTTCAGCAAGCGGAAACTAAGCTAGAACAATCCTGTGAGGCTGGTGCCAACAAGATAAGAGGGAATGTAAGGGCTGCAGCCAGTTCAGCGCTGAAGAATTCAAAGGAGGTTTCTGAAGCAATGGATGGCTGGGGTTTGGGCACCGGTGAGCTCCAGAAGATGTCTATTGAACAGAAACTGGAACTTGCGAAAAGGTTACAAACCAGGAAGTTCAAACTCATGGCACAAGTCATTGGAAGGATGCGGCGGCTGGCTGTTCATAAGCAAAAGACCAGATTAAATCAATCAAGGGATGAGATCCACAATGTAGGCATCGGGAATGATTTGTCACGAGT
>JAUSDC010000151.1 GCA_030650845.1 Candidatus Methanoperedens sp. | reverse complement strand
TAACTCTTACCCTCCGATTTGGAAATCTTTCTTCAGATCAAGATATTCATTAACCAAGGAAACACTCAAATTTGTAATAAAAGCAATATCCTCTGGCTTGAAAATCTCTGAAATCCTCGTCACACGTTCATAATCATTGATATATCGATCCACCGCTTCTTCACTGTGTTTTGTTCTTCTTGCAATCTCAGGAGTAGACATCTTCTGAAGTTTCAATCGCACAATATCTCTCTTATGGGTAACTGTTGGACCCAAATCATGAATGGTTCCACGATAAGGCAAGGTGATTCCTTTTTCATTTTGTATATCCTGAATATACTTGCCAACTGATGCTCTTGAGATTGCAAGAAGTAAAGCAATATCTGGCTGGCTCAAGGTTCCTCTCTGTTCATCAGCTTCATTCATGATTCTTTCAGTTACATTCTTTCGTATCTGCGTTACCGAACTTCCATTGATTCGCATATTGATTTCTTCATCGCTGACAAGTGTTAGAATAACTGGAATCGTTCTGGTATCACCCATTGACTTTCCATATGAACTTGTTTCATCTTTAGCAACTGCTTGCCAGAGGATCTGCCCTTTCTTGACTCTACTAAAAGGCAACTGATGTTCACCTACAATCTTGATCAGATCATTGACAATTAGTTCGATAACCTCTCTACCGCCTAAGAATCCATATTCTGAGATAAATCGTGAACACAATACAGTTTTCATGCTTTTCTGAAGTTGAGGTTCATAAGTATCTGAAAGTGGATTGGATTTCATACACGAATTCCCCCCTTTTTAATCACTACTGCATTTGATTTTATCCCCTTCAGTCTAGTATTATTTTCTGAATCATACTTTCGATAAAGCTCAATATATTCATTAATGAGCTTTTCTGACATGCTGGTTGCTTGTCTGATGTCTGCAATATTCAGACCAGTATTAAGAAGCATCACAACCCTTGTGAAATCCTGGATGTAACGCTCTATGCTTTCTGTTGAATGTCTTGTCTGCCGCTGAATATCTGTATATTGATAATTCTTAAGGTACAATTCAACGATAATTGTTTTATGAGATACCCCTTTCCCGATATCCATTTTCTGACCTCTTGTTGGAATGTCTATTCCCTGTTTTCTCAGCCGTTCAATATCACGTCGAATAGTTCTTACACTTGAACAAAGCAAGACTGCAATGTCTTCTTGAGTGAGATATGCATCTTGATCCTGTGTCTCCTCAGTAATTCTTGTGATTTTGGCTTCACGCAATGCCTGCATTCCGTTTTCTCTGAGAATTGAGATATCTGTGCTTGTATTCAGAGTGAGCCTGACTTGTTTGAGATCCATCTCCTCAATTGCTTTACCTGCTGGTTCTCTTGAAGATGCTGCCCAATAGAATATTATGCCTACAGACAGGTTCGAGGTTTTGTTGGATGAATTGTAAGAATCAATCTTATTCAATAATGCCCTGGCAACTATGGGCGAGAAACCGAATTCGTTCTCCAATTCAACTCTTAACATTTGTTCTGGGGTCTTCTTTCCCATTCGATCTAATT
>JAUSDC010000150.1 GCA_030650845.1 Candidatus Methanoperedens sp. | reverse complement strand
CTTTAGACTAATAAATATTACTATTGTAATACCATTGTCATATAAAATAGACAAATATCACAACATTTATGTAACCGTAAGCATATTGTAATATTCAGGTAAACCATGAAGAAAACAAAAGGCAGCACTTCGACGGCAGTGGCGAAAGATCAGCGCAACAAGGCTACCATATGTGCTACAGTGAGTCCATGGCTGAAGACCAGGCTCGAAAAAATGGTCGACGGCAAGGAGTTCTCATCTGTGAGCGATATCGTCAGCCTGGCATGCCACGAGTTCATGATCAGGTACTTCTCTGATCGTGATTCGATGAAGTCGGCAGTTGCGGAAGAGAGCACAAAACAATAGTGAAAGGGTGCAGGTCAGGGAAGCAAGGAGCAGACCCTGTCGAATTACCCTTTGCGGATAATCAGTCTTCCACTCTCATCTTTTTCAATCACAACCTTATCACCCACCTTTACCCCGAGTTCCTTCGCCGCATCTATAACCAGAGTTATCCTGTTCCCGACTGCAACCTTTGAGGCGCCAATAAATGTGGTCTTCAAATCAATCACCGAAGCTCGTATGTTATCGTTCGCTCGATTTAACACTGTAACCTTTCATTGTTAATATAGATACCTAAATCGGTATTTTTACCACAAAAGGTAAATCACTTTCACCCTACCTACTCAAGGATTAATATTCAAGAAGTGTTAGAGTATGTCTCATTCACAAAAACGGATGGGTATAATAGGAGAGATATTCTTGGGTGAAAAAAGAGAAAATGGTAATAAAAAATGTATCCCTGTCGAATTAGGGAAAGAGTTTATTGAGAAAATCGATCATCTGGTCAACGACGCCGGACAATTTAAATCACGCGACGACTTTGTCGAGCTCGCATGCCATGAGTTCATGGTGCAGCGTAACCCACTTGGAAACCTGCTGGCATGCATATATGTATGTCTTGCCTTTATTGCGATAAGGTTCCTTCAGGATTTGGTGGAGCCTGCAATTGCAATACTCGGCAATTTTCAAGCATAGTCAATACGATTTTTACGCTAACGAAGCAGGTGCTAGCTCTGACACTATTTTTTTGAGCGGCCCTTTCATCAATATAAGTAGAATCGCCCCCAGATTTGTTATCGCATCATAATACTTAAATAATCAATATTACAATAGTAATACTATTGTAATATGATA
>JAUSDC010000063.1 GCA_030650845.1 Candidatus Methanoperedens sp. | reverse complement strand
CAGACCGTCCCAGGCCGTAAGGTTGTTCAAACCCGTATGCATGGCGCCCCTGTGTTCATTCTTTGCCATATCTGGATCGTGATATAAATAAAGCCTGAGAGCACTTGAATCTGCCACTTTTAATTTTAGATCGTCTACGATCCTGATAATGCTGCCTGGCTTTAGATCCACATGAACGTCCCTTTTTGTCATCGTAATGCCTGTGTCGGATACATTTGTAATTTTCATCACTCCGAAAATATCATCTGTCCTGTAATCCGTAAATCTTTCTGAGGTCTGGAATATCCCGTTCAATAATACTGAATTTTCCTCTCCACCGGCTATGACGGAATCAACATGGACTGCAATGATCTGCCCGTCCTTTGCCACATAAAAAAAATTTTCCCCACCACCCAGATCCCTGATATCCACCTCAACTCCATTCACCTTGAGGGAAAGCAGAACTGATGCATCGGATAAATTCACACCCCTGACCTCAATGTCATGACCGTAAAACAGTGGCAGACGACTTCCATTCTCCACTTTATGACTTGTGTTATCATCGATCAGGATTCTATAGAGCCGGATCGGGATATCGCTCATATCCTCTGGATATTCTGCTAAATATTTATCCCCTGAGAAATCCAGAACTGCATATTTCCTGGACAGCATGTATCGGGTATCGGTTTGTCCAGGCGCCTTAAAATATACAATTCCATTTGGCTGGATAGACCTGTTCCTTAATTTATCAAGTCTGATGGTCAGTGATTCATTGCCTGACCTCTTTTCGGGATCGTAATATAATCCGTCAAAATTCACAGGAGTCCACGTGAATGTCAGGTTTTCCCCGGGCTCCCATACGAACCGGGATTCGGGGGGGCTGACAGGCAAGGCCGCATGGGCTGTGGTCGTCAGGAGGAGAGCAAGAAGCAATGCGATCATCATCCATTATTATTTGTTGTGTCTTACTAATATTATTATCCATTGTACGCTTCTGATCGTGAATCCCCTAATTCATAGGTTTTATCTTTTTTCTTGAAAGACTATTTTTTCAGTTTTTGACCTATTTAAAAAAAACAATATCAATAAGATTTTATCTAAGTATAACTATAAAGATTTGTAGCTTTTGTGGAGATTATGGTCAAACAGAAACCTGAGGAAAAAGCAAGACTTCATATTGACAAACTGCTTGAAGGTGCAGGATGGACAATTCAAGATTATCCAGAGTTTAATCTTGGTACATCTCCTGGCGTAGCTGTGCGTGAATTTCCACTGGATTCAGGCTTTACCGATTATTTATTGTTCTTAGAAAGAAGCGCCGGAGGGGTTTTGGAGGCTAAACCAGAAGGAACAACGTTAAGTGGCGTATCTGAACAGACAGCAAAATATTTGACGGGTATTCCGAATGGGCTTCCAAAAGTGCAGGAATCACCTCCTTTTTCTTATGAGAGCACAGGTACAGAAACCTACTTCCGGGATATAAGAGACCCAAATACGAGGTCTCGAAGTATTTTTGCATTTCACAAACCTGAGACTTTAATAGAATGGAGTTCTCAACCAGATACGCTCAGGTCAAGATTAAAAACAATGCCCACAAATCATCCATTGATAAGAGAAGGACTCAGAGATTGCCAGTTTGAGGCTATTCAGAACCTTGAACTATCCTTTGGTGATGCAAGACAAAGAGCGCTTATCCAGATGGCAACCGGAAGTGGAAAAACCTATACGTGGCAGGAAGTTTACAGAGCTATACAATGTACAACACCTGAACTCAAATACAATTGACCCCGTGAGCAAGGTTTGTATCACTACGATCCAGAGGCTTTATTCAATGCTCAGCGGGGAGGCGGAGTTTGAGCCCGAGAATGAAGAGCAGTCACTTTTTGAGATTTCCCCGTATGGTAAGCTAAAGGAAGTTCCTTACAATCCTCAAATTCCTATCGAGACATTTGATTTCATTGTCACGGATGAATGCCATCGTTCAATCTATGGCTTATGGAGGCAGGTTCTTGAATATTTTGATGCGTTCATTTTTGGACTAACTGCGAAACCGTCAAAACAAACACTGGGATTTTTTAACCAGAATCTTGTTATGGAATATAGCCATGAACGAGCGGTTGCAGACGGGGTGAATGTGGGATACGAGGTTTACCGTATCAAGACCAATATAACTGAAAAAGGCGGCAGGGTTGAAGCGGGAGATTATATTGATAAGAGAGATAAACTTACAAGAAAGGTCAGGTGGGAACAAATTGATGAACCTTTAGAATACAGTCCTGACCAGCTTGATAGGAGTGTGGTTGCAAAAGACCAGATCCGTACAATTATCAAGACCTTTAAAGAGAAGCTACCCACGGAGATTTTTCCAGGTCGGGAGGAAATCCCGAAGACGCTTGTGTTTGCCAAGGACGATTCGCATGCAGAGGATATTGTCCATATTATGAGAGAGGAGTTCGGAAAAGGCAATGACTTCTGTAAAAAAATAACCTATCGAACCGTTGGAGATAAACCAGAAGACCTCATCGCCAGTTTTCGTAATTCCTACAATCCTCGAATAGCTGTGACCGTGGACATGATTTCAACTGGAACTGATATTAGACCGCTTGAATGTCTATTGTTCATGAGAGATGTCAAATCCAGAGTTCTCTTTGAACAGATGAAAGGAAGGGGTACCCGAACAATTTCTCAAACGGATTTCCAGGCTATCACAAAGGATGCTGCTGCAAAGACCCATTTTATGATAGTGGATGCAGTGGGTGTGTGTGAGAATGATAAAACTGATTCTCGCCCGCTTGAGCGAAAAAAGGGTGTGTCATTTGATAAGCTTATCACGTCGATCGCTGCCGGGATCAGGGATGACGATCATCTTACGTCTCTTGCAGGAAGACTTGCGAAAATGGAGAGGGAAATCGATGAAAAAGACAAGAAAGATATTGAAAAAGCCGCAGAGGGTAAGTCTTTAAAAGTTCTTGTCAATAGCCTTCTCGATGCTGTTGACCCTGATAAGAAATTTGAGAAAGCCCGTGAGATATTCAAAACAGAAACACCAACAGATGAGGAAATCAAGAACGCAGAGAAGGAATTGGTGAAAAGTGCCTGCGTGCCTTTTGATAGTTCTAAACTCAGGGGTCTTCTGAGTGAGATCAAGAACAGGAATGAGCAGGACATTGATACAACGAGTATAGATACCGTTATTTTTTCAGGATTTGACGAACAGGCAAAAATAAAAGCACGAACCTTAGTTGATACCTTCAAGAAGTTTATCGAGGAGAATAGAGACGAAATTACCGCCTTGCAGATAATTTACAGCAAGCCCTATGGTAAGCGCCATCTGACATACGAGGAGATAAGGGAGGTTGCTGATGCAATAAGGAAACCGCCATATCAACTCACGCCTGAAATACTCTGGCAGGCTTATGAACAACTGGATAAGTCAAAGGTAAAAGGCGCTGGTGCACAGAAGCTTCTGACGAATATTGTTTCACTGATACGGTTTGCATCTGGAAAGAGTGATGTGCTTGAGCCTTATCCTGAGACTGTGAACCAGCGCTTTGAACGGTGGCGCACGCAGCAGGAGACGGCGGGAGTGAGGTTCACACAGGCTCAGACTGAGTGGCTTGTAATGATAAAAGATCATATAGCGACATCCCTGAGCATTGGAAATGAGGATTTTGAACTTTCGCCGTTCTATGAAAAGGGAGGGGTTGTGAAGGCATACCAGCTTTTCGGTAACGGATTGAATAATATCTTAGAACAACTAAATGAGGTGCTGGTAGGTTGATTACTTTCGCACCACTTTCTAAATCGATATATATAGAAAACGATGATTGGAGCAATGAATAGCAAATGAAAGTCATCTTTGATACAAATATCCTGATTCATATAGAAGATCCTAAAGAATTATCAAAAAATCTTCAGGATATACTGAGAATATTCCGCGAGCATGGGCATCAAATTTTCATTCATCCGGCATCTTTGAAAGATATCGATAATGACCAGGACGAAAACCGGAAAAGGATCATTTTATCAAAGTTAAGAGGCTATCCACATATAGAAGCGCCACCAAAACCCACAAATGAGTTTTTATCGGCAGTAGGAAAGTCATTAAATTCTAACGAGATAAACGATAATGAAATCCTTTTTTCAATCCAGAAAAACGCTGCTGATTTTTTAATTACTGAAGATTTTGGTCTTCATAAAAAAGCAATTCGAGCCAACCTCGATGACCGTGTTTTCTCTATAGATTCGGCGCTGGATTACTTTAAGAATCTTTACGCGCGAAAAGTAATAAGCCATCCATTATTAAAAGAAGTTTATCTTCGTAACCTTGACATAGAGGATCCATTTTTTGATTCTTTAAAAGAGGATTATGAAGATTCAAAATTCAGGAAATGGTTTCAGGAGAAATCAATAGAAGGACGCAAATGCTGGGTTTATCAAAAAGACGATGAAATCAAGGCTCTATTGATGTTTAAGGAAGAGGACGAGCCTATTGAAACCTCCCCCCAAATTCCGGCAGGGAGAAGATTAAAGATTGCCACATTGAAAGTTGAATTATCAGGATTCAAATTAGGTGAACTTTTCCTGAAAATGGCGTTCCAATACTGTATCAACAACCAGATTTTTGAGACATATCTGACACATTTTCGAAGAGAAGATGATGTATTGATCAATCTTATCGAGAATTATGGTTTTGAATCTGTGGGATTTTTGAAAAAGAATAATGAGGAAGTTTTCCTGAAAAAATTGATACCGATGGAAAAAAAGTTATCTCCGATTGAAACATCCAAAAAATATTATCCATCCTTCAGGGATTCTCCATATGTTAGAAAATTCCTGGTTCCAATAATACCTGAATTCCATGACAGGCTATTTCCGGATTTCAGTCAAAGACAGATGAAAATAACTGATTATTCGGAAATCAATATCCCTGGAAATGCAATTAAGAAAGCGTATCTTTCATATTCACCGATTAAGAAAATCAGAACCGGAGACCTTGTCATTTTTTACCGTTCTGGTGATCTAAAATCTGTAACAGCGATCGGTGTTGTGGATCAGGAACCTAAGCATTTAAAGAAGGCGGAAAAGGTTGTTAGAATTGTTGGAAAAAGAACTGTCTATCTTGAGAAGGAAATTATTGAGAAGGCACAAAAGCCAGTTTTTGTGACTATGTTCAGGCACCATCTATTTCTTCCTAATCTTTTGAATTTAGATTTTCTTCGGAAACATGATATACCTTATCCACAATCAATAATAGAAATAACTCATAGACAATATTTGGCGATCAAAAAAGGAGGCAAACTGGATGAACGTTTTACTGTCAGTTAAACCAAAATATGCTCAAAAGATATTAGATGGCGAGAAGAAATACGAGTTCAGGAGAGCAATTTTTAAAAAGCAGGATATAGAGAAAGTCTATATTTATTCAAGTTCGCCTGTGAGTAAGATTGTTGCTGCATTCGAGATCGAAAAAATCTTGAAGGATTCCCCAGAAAAGATATGGGCTCTATGCCAAAAATATGCAGGCATATCGAAAAAAGATTTTTTCGATTATTTTAAGAATTCAAATGCGGCGTATGCAATTGGAATGGAGAATGTAGAAGTTTTTAAAACGCCTATCAACCCTTTTGATGAATTTACAAATTTCAAGCCACCACAATCTTTTTATTATTTTGATGTAAAAGTTTAGGAATAATATGGTAGATGAAGGAATAATATCTAGAATTTTATCGAAATCTGAAATCGATCAATTAGATAATTTATTAGTGCCAAATTTGAGCAAAAGATATCCCAATTTTGAAAAATGGCTTGAAAAAGCAAAAGAAGAGATTGAAAAAGGAATTAGAATTGCCTTTGGCGAATGGTTTTCTGATCGACTTATATCGACGGTAATTTTAAGACCAACTATAAGCAACACAGTAGAATTGAAAAGCCTTTTTGTTGAGCCAAAATTTCAAAAACTGGGGCATGGTGACCATTTATATGAAGAAGCTGAAAAGCAATGTCTAAAAATGGGATTTAAAAAAATAACTGTTGATGCTTTTGATGAAGATGAAGACGTAATAATTTTTTTAATAGGTCGTGGATATAAAATCTATGGTCGGGAAGATTTATATGGCGTTGGGAGATTCTCTTACCTTTTATCAAAAGAATTAAAACCTCAGTATACCGGGGATCCCTTTGATTGGGAAGAAATTGCGAAATGGTTAATCCAAAATCATCTAGGTTTTGAAATTATTGATGTTCATCCTGTGGTCGAAAAGAGAGCATTAGATTTCAGTATTAAAAAAGTGATTAATGAAAAATTTACAATTTTTGGTCTGGTTGAAGTCAAAGATACAGAAATTGATCAAGATCCTGTTTCTATCTTGTATCAAAAAACTTTAGAAACCGGTTATCACGTTCCGGTTTTTGTGGGGAGAAAATTTAAAGAAAGAGCAATAGATTTCGCTGCGAAAAAGGGAGTTATTTTAATCAATGAAAAAGATATTCTTAAAATAACTAAATGGGAACCTCCAGATATAAAAAGAGAGGATATAGGAGGAATAATACTACCAATAAAGCCAGAATTTTATCAAAAAATATTGCGAAAAGGTCTTAGTCAATTTGTATATTTTAAGGGGGCTCCATTTGGAAAGTTTCTTAAAAAGAATAATAAGATCATATTTTATGTCGAGAGTCCAAGAAAAGAAATTTCAGCTTATGGTGTCATCGTTGATGTCTCCATAAATAGTCCAGAACAACAATGGGATAGATTCAATAAAGATAGTGTTTTTGAAAAAGAAGATTATTGGAGATTTGCAATGACGAAAAGAGAAATATTGGCAATAAAAATTGCAAACTTTAAAGAGATCAAGCCTTTAGACTATAATGCATTGAAACAAATCATCTCTCCAAAGTTATTAAGTGGTTCATATATAGATACGATGACATTTAAAAAATTGATTGGGGACTAATTTAGAAGATATTTTTAGATAATAATATATTCTCCCAAGGGTTTAGGAATGAAAGAACGAATAAATTTACCGGCAGGATGGCTGTGGACGAGGCTGGGGGAGATTTGTGAGTTGATAAATGGACGAGCATTCAAACCAGAGGAATGGGCAACTAAGGGAATCCCTATCATAAGGATACAAAATCTCAACAATATCAATACAGATTTTAACTATTGTAATTTTGAAGTAGAAGAAAAATATATTGTAAATAATGGACAACTCTTATTTGCATGGTCTGGTACTCCGGGAACATCCTTTGGTGCACATATATGGAATAGAGGACGAGCTGTTCTTAATCAGCATATTTTTAAGATAGGAATTAATGAAAATTGGATAAATAAGATGTTTTTCATGTATCTGATAAACCGTAATATAGATGAATACATTGGAAAAGCGCATGGGACGGCAGGGTTGGCACATATCACAAAAAATAAATTTGAAAACTCAATAATATCCATCCCCCCTTTCCCCGAACAGCGTCGCATCGTCACAAAAATAGAGGAGCTGTTCACCAGATTCGACGCAGGGGTTTCGGAGCTTAAAAAGACGCAGGCGCAGTTGAAGCGCTACCGCCAGTCAGTCCTCAAAGCCGCCTGCGAGGGAAAGCTTGTGCCGACCGAGGCTGAACTGGCGAAAGCCGAGGGGCGCACCTATGAGCATGCGGATGAGTTACTGACACACATCTTAAAAGAGCGGCGAGAGAAATCGGATAAAGGTGCGAAGTATAAAGAGGCTGTGGCACCGGATATAAGCGGGCTGCAAGAGGTGCCGGAAGGGTGGTGCTGGACGACTGTCGAACAAATATCATTTGTAGGAACGGGTGCGACTCCTCTTACATCAAAAAAAGAATATTATGATAAAGGTTCCATTCCGTGGATTACAAGTGGCGCACTTAACAAATTATTTATCTCTGAACCCAGCAATTTTGTTACTGAAAAGGCACTCAGAGAAACAAACCTAACTTTGTACCCGAAACATACTCTACTTGTCGCAATGTATGGAGAAGGAAAAACCAGAGGCAAATGCTCTGAATTATTAATTGAAGCTACTACAAACCAAGCGATAGCGGCACTGGTATTTGAAAATATTTCTGGAGAATGTCGTCATTTTTTGAAAATTTTTTTGGTTAAGAACTATGATGATACTCGAATGAAGTCATCAGGGGGAGTGCAACCAAATTTGAACCTTGGACTTGTGAAGAAAATAATCTTCCCCCTCCCTCCCCTCGCCGAGCAACACCGCATCGTTGCCGAGGTCGAGCGCCGCCTCTCAATAGCCGACGGGGTTGAAAAAACAGTAGGACAGAGCCTCGTTCAAGCTGTTAGGCTACGCCAGAGCATATTAAAGAGGGCATTTGAGGGCAGGCTTGTGGCGCAGGATGCGAGTGATGAGCCTGCGGGAGTGCTGCTGGAGAGGATCAAGCAGCAAAAACAATTAAGTAATCAGACCAATAAGACTACAAGGAGAAAAGACAAAAGAAATACTTGAAAAAAGCATGGAGCTATTGAAATGGTTAAAAGCAAAGTTATAGATGCGATTGGATTCTTCGAACGATGCCTTAAAGAAAAAGGAGTGAAGGTCTCAAAAATTATTCTATTTGGCTCACAGGTCAAAGGAAAAACAACCAAAGAAAGTGATGTTGATATAATGATAATCTCAGATGATTTTCAGGGAAAAAACATTTTCGAAAGAGCACGATTGACCAAAGAAGCGGAAATCATGACCCTTAAGAAATTCATGATGCCTCTTGATATTGTTACCCTGACATCTGAAGAATTCGAAAGTGGAACCTCCCTTGTTGCAGAATATGCACGAAAAGGCAAAGTGATGTATGCAGCGTGATTATTACAATCAGCAGACAGCTCAGCATCAATAAGGCTAATGAAAAACAAACGAATAATTTTGATAGATCAATATGGCTAAATTACAATCAGGCGATTTAATTCTTGATGTCAAATTCATGGGTTTCAAAGATGAATGGATTGAGTATGAAATCAAGTTCTACTGGAAAGATGAAATAATAGTAAACGATAGTCTTCTTAAAAGAGAAGGGGAATATTGGGGAAAAAGAAGCACTGGAGCTTTTCTGGCAAACGATTATCAAAAAGATTTCCTGACAGAAACAATAAGGGACATTCTCCAGACAAATGAACCTGAATATTGGGAGCCGCTTGAACCGGATGCCATAATAGCGATCTATCCTGGCACGTTCTTTCCATTCTTGAAATCCCATATAATTGAGGAATGGATCGGAGAAAAAGAACACGAAGAAAATCAAAAGAAAAAACAGAAGAAAGGTAAACAGCCGGATGATCTATTCACGATAATAACCTTCATCGATTCATATACTTTTAAAGAGAATATGGCCTATTCAGGAGAAGGGATCTCTCTCCACTTAATCGTCACTAGAGAGAATCTTGAAAAATTTGCAGACGAACTGGAAATAGAATATCAGAATTTAAAGAGTTGAACTCAAAATGTCAAACGAATCCTCAACCATCGTACAGCGCCTATGGAATTACTGCAATGTCCTCCGTGATGACGGCGTGAGCTATGGCGATTATGTGGAGCAGTTGACCTATCTCTTGTTTTTGAAAATGGCTGATGAGCAGACAAAGCCTCCCTTCAACAAGCCATCCACAATCCCGGCAGAACTTGACTGGAAGAGCCTTCTTTCAAAAGATGGGGATGCGCTTGAGGTACATTACCGTCATATCCTTGAGACACTAGGCAAAGGAAAAGGAATGCTCGGCGTCATATTCAGGAAATCACAGAATCGAATTCAAGACCCTGCGAAACTGCGGCGTTTGATTGACTTAATAAACGATGAGACATGGGTGGGGCTTGACATTGATGTAAAAGGCGAAATCTACGAAGGCCTTCTGCAAAAGAACGCAGAAGATATAAAAAGCGGTGCAGGGCAGTATTTTACACCGAGACCATTTATTAAGGCTGTGATCGAGGTAATCAGACCTCAGCCAGGGAATACAATATGTGACGTTGCAAACGGTACAGGAGGTTTCATTCTTGGGGCACATAATTATTTATCGAAAAACTTTTCCCTGGATATAGAGCAGAAAAAGTTTCTCCGATTTAATACTTTCAAAGGCTGGGAAATTGTCGATAACACAGCACGCCTGTGTGTGATGAACCTGTATCTGCACGGGATCGGAGGAGAAGAGAGTCCTATTATTGTTGGGGACGCCCTTGCTTCTCACCCTGGTGAACATTTTGATATCGTGGTCACAAATCCACCTTTTGGTAAGAAAAGCAGCTATACTATAGTCAATGGAGAAGGCAAGGCTGACAAAGAAACTCAGACTTATGAGCGCCAGGATTTTTGGGCTACTACATCTAACAAACAACTGAATTTTCTCCAACATGTCAAGACTGTTTTGAATATCAATGGAAAAGCCGGAATAGTTGTGCCAGATAATGTCCTTTTTGAAGGCGGCGCCGGGGAAACTGTCAGGAGAAAGCTGCTGCAGGAGTGCGATGTTCATACAATTTTGAGGCTTCCGACTGGGGTTTTTTATGCTCAGGGAGTGAAGGCAAACATCCTTTTCTTTGACAGGAAACCTGCAAGCGAAAAGCCTTGGACTGAGAAACTCTGGATTTATGATCTGAGGACGAATCAGCACTTCACGCTCAAGACAAACACCCTGAAATATGATGACCTTGTGGATTTCATAAAATGCTTCAATTCAGAGAACCGCTTTGAGAGAAAGGAAACGAAAAGATTCAGGGGTTTTACTTACAATGAACTTATGCAGCGGGATAAGGTCAGTCTTGACATATTCTGGTTAAAGGATGATAGCCTTGAGGATTCTGCGAATCTCCCTGATCCGGATGTGATTGCAAAGGATATTGCAGAGAACCTTGAAGATGCATTGGAGCAGTTTAGAAGTATTCAGGAAGACCTTGGGAAGGTATAAGAAAAATGGAACTTCATAGCCGAATATTTTCACCAATGTTATAAAATTCTTGACGTATTATTTGTCATTTTAATTCCTCAAAATTTATTAAATTTTGTTGTTGTGTCCCACGGTTATGACTACATTTCCTTTTTTGTGCCCTTTGTCCACATACCGGTGAGCTTCGACCATTTGCTCCAGCGGATAGCATCTGTCTATGACAGGTTTTATCTTTCCCGCTTCAACCAGCTCTTTGATTAAAACGAAATCTTCAAGATATAACTTTGGTGTCTCCTCATCGACTGATATGTATTTTCCGTTCGGAGTTAGCGCTTTTTTGCACTGAAGTTTTGAGCTATATCTTTTTCCAACGGCATCAAAGATAAAATCATAAGATTCTCCTCTACTCGTAAAATCCTCTTTTGTGTAATCAATTACCTTATCTGCTCCCAGAGATTTCACTAATTCTAAATTTGCAGTACTGCATACCCCGGTTACTTCCGCCCCAAAGTACCTGGCAAGCTGCACCGCAAAAGTACCTATACCTCCGGAAGCTCCATAGATAAGAACTTTTTGTCCGTTCTGGATATTTCCTTTTCTGAGAAAATACAATGCTAAAGTTCCCCTGGAAGGAACAGCTGCGGCTTCCGCATAGGTCTCATTGGACGGTTTTAATGCCATAAGACTGTCTGCGGGCATACACGATCCGTCTTCGGGCAGACAGGTGTACTCGGCATAAGCACCGAAATTCTTCCCTGTAAATGCAAAAATCTGGTCGCCTTCCTTAAATCGTTTTACATCTTTGCCTATTGCTTCAATTTCTCCGGCTAACTCAAATCCCAGTATGGGTTTTCTTGGTCTTCTAAAACCAACGAATATTCGCATGGGGATCCATAGCAAGAGATTTACTTTGCCGCTTCGAACTATACAGTCCGAGACTGTTACTGCTGCCGCATGAATTTTCACCAGCACTTCATTGTCCCTGGGAGTAGGTTTCTCCACTTCTTTGAGCTGAAGAACTTCCGGAGGTCCGTATTTTGTGCATACGATTGCTTTCATATTTTCACTCCCGCATTTTCATTCCATACCTGTACAACTTTCCATTCATCAGGATCCACAAGAACCGATATTCCAGTCCATGTAACGCTCAGAAGTGTCTTTGCTGCATAATATTTCTTTGAAGTATCAGGCAGTATGCGCCGCACGGTTGGAACACCAGTAACGCCTTTTTCCATGACCTCTCTTTTCTGCATCGCTGCTGATATTGCTGCATTTCTATCATGCGGTTGTAGCGCCTCGAGAAGATATGATGTGCGCGTCAGTGTTCCGCCTGAATAGATAAAATCGTATACATCAGGATTTATTGCCGCATTTGAAATCCCGATAACTCGAATATGCAGTCCATCGCTCTCACTCTTTGCAGTGATATTCACAATGTCATATTCAATACGATATGGAGTTATCTGCGTCCAGAGTTCCTTCTCTACTATGCTGTCCGGCTTTTCTCCCAGCCAGTTAACTTCATGTGCCCAATCTGGTTTTGTGCTGGATGCATTGAGGCATCCCGCGATCATGATAGCAAGTATTATTAAAAGAAACGCGGGTTTGGTTCCCATGTTCATAGAATTCCTCTTTTTATATCTATAGATAAAAAATGGGGAACTCAATTATTCCCCATGCTAATTGTGTATTCAAACTGCTGTGTATTCTGCGGTGTTATCCCGAGCTTCAGGTCGCCCGCAGGAACATCAACTTTGTAGGTCTCGATATACTGGGTTCCCATCTCCTGATAGATCCCTTCGCTTTCTGATTCCCATGGAGGAAGCCCGTTCATACCGCCGAGAGAGACTCCGCCTTTGATTATAGTTTTTACCTTTGTCAACGGGATTGCATTATTGCCTGATCCTGTCAGAGTCACCGAAAAAGATGGATCTTTCTTGTTTTTTGTATTCGTACTGCTACCATAATAACCGTACGCTACTCCCAGGCTTGAACTGACCTCTATTGTCATAGAAGCTGCTTCCTTTGCATTGAAAGTCTTCACATAAGCTTCTGCAGGCTGTTTCCAGACCCCGAACTGAAGATTTACCATATCCGCCCACTCATCGCGGATCGAGGGGTCATCTATTCCCAGATCAATGCCACCCTGATAATTCCCTTTTGCATCTGCCGGCACTTTGATATGTGCATTCACTTCTATACTTGCGCCTGCAGGTATCTCTTTAGGAGATGTTATTGTCACAGCATCGTCTGTGAAAGCAGATGTTATCATTCCAGGGCCATAATACATTTGATTCTGCTGGCTCATCTTCGGGTCTATGGCAACTGCTTTATCTCCAGTGTTCTTTAACTTGATCTTATAATCGTATTCTTTTCCTGCTTCAAGCTGGTCATTTATATAAGGATTTGATATCTGGATCGTCGGAGGCGTCCACAGGTTGATCGATAGACTGTAAGAATGCACATAATTCGGGAAGGGTTCCGGATATGGTGTAGGCATCTTTTCATCTGTGAATGCAATATTGGCATTATAATAACCTATGGATGCATCTGCCGGAATAACGACTTTAATCGTGAATTTCTGACTTGCTCCTGCCGGGATTTCAATATTTGCAGGGCTTACTGTGATCCATTCTTTATCCATAAGGTACTCGCCGTATGGCGGCACAACCACAATGGGTGAAACTGTGATAGATTTTGTCTCTTTATTCTTTATTGTAACAGTTGATTCCTTGTTCTCGCCAGGCTGCAACTGGATGTTTCCATAACGCGGAGAGATCTCAAGTTTTGTGAAATTCTGCGTGTCAAATGATTCCATCTTGGGAACGGACGGTACTGGCGGACTTGATTCCGCCAACCCAATTTCCTCGCTTGACGCCACACCACCAAATGTGCTTAAAACGAGTAGCACTAATACACTTAAACTGATTTTCCTGTTCATTTTATTTTTCCTCCATTCACCAGCAGGGTCCATTTGTTGAATCCGGGCATATCGTAGATTTCGAGGTTCCAGCAAATGCATGATTTGCTCCTTTAATCCTGGCGCCCGCCATGTTGGCGCCATCAAGATCCACAAAATTAAGATTGGCTCCATCAAGAACCGAATTTCTCAGGTCTGTATATGCAAGATCTGCAAAATTTAGATTCGCCCCCTCCAGATTTGCATTATCAAATTTCGCATATTGAAGATCTGCAAAATTCATATTAACACCGCCAAGGCTTGAATTGCTGAAATTTGCATATTGCATGCTTGCAAAGTTCATATCAGCACCATTTAAATTAGAATTATTAAAGTCTGCATTATCAAGATATGCAAAATTAAAATCCTTATCTTCAAGATTTCTATTATTAAATATAATTCCCCGCAGGTCGTCTCCTGTTTTATCTGGCGGAGGATATCCGTTCGATGCCAGCAAAACGGTTATGATTATCAACAGAATACTAATAAATACTGCCGAAAAATACACCACAGAGGATTCAGTATTCCTGGCAAGTATTTCCATGCCCCACAGGATGAGGATTACAGGCCAGAATTGCAGTAAGGAACCCCATGCCTCCCAGTGAAGCAATCCCAATTTGTTAAACAACAGGATGAAACCTAATGATATAAGGAGAAGCGGTCCCACATATCCCGGTCTTTTTCCCATTTTTTTCATCTCCAGCGTTTGATCAGCAGCCATACTCCAATCAATATAATTATTAAAGGCCAGAGAAGGTCACTATCGAACCACCTTATAAAATTAAAGTTTTTCAGGAGAAAAATGACCCCGATCAATATCAGGAGAATCCCGAACCAGAAGGCACGATTTGAATGTTTTTCTTCAGTCTTCTTTGAAAAAGCCTCGCCCAGTTCTTCGCCAGCTTCTTTTATCCGTTCACCCATTTCCAGGACATTCTCCTGGATCGTTTCTTTTGAGGGTTTGTCCAGGCTTTCAGCTTTTGGCATAATGATCATAAGAACAATATATAGAATTACTCCCAACCCGTTAATAAACATAAGCGCGACAAATGCCAGCCTTACAAGGAGCGAATCGATCCCGAAATACTCAGCAAGTCCGCCGCAAACACCATCAATAACACGATCTGTTTTGCTTTTTGTGATACGTGTACTCATATTGTTTTACCTCCTTAATCAGTATAAATTCATAGACAGCTTTATCTTATAAAAATCTACTGGCAGGGGGCGTGTAAATGAGCCCGTTCACGGAATATATTTCGAAGGTGTCAAAAAGGCTCTGTTTTTTCTGGGATGGCAGTTCATTAATTATAACCTAAGTAAGATTATAAATGATTTAAACGATATAGGCAAATAAATTCTGATTGCAATCCGAATATGACAGACTACTACTCAAAGGCAGCAGGCGAAGTTCTTAATGAACTCAATACATCCGGGCAGGGACTGACAAACGTAGAGGCAGAGCTTCGCTTATCAAAATACGGGGAGAACAGGCTTCCTGAAAAAATGAAAAAAACACGGATCAAACTTTTCCTTGAGCAGTTCAAGAACTATCTAATATTCATCCTCTTGATCGCTGCTGTAATAGAAATATTCCTGAGTAAATACACTGAGAGCGCGGCAATTTTTATAGTCCTTTTGATAAATGCCGTACTTGGCTATACACAGGAGTACAAGGCGCAGACCTCCATAGAGTCGCTGCGAAGGATAGCCGCCTCAAAAGCCAGGGCACTCAGGGACGGCGTGCGCACACAGATAGAAACCGCAAAGCTCGTGCCCGGCGACATAATATTCCTGGAAACAGGTGACAAAGTGCCGGCCGATGCACGATTGATAGAAACTGCAAACCTCCAGGCGCAGGAATCCTCTCTCACCGGGGAATCTATACCCGTAGAAAAAATCACGGACGAATTTGAGCCAAATTTGCAGATGGGGGAGCGCAGGAACATACTTTTCTCAGGCACGATAATCGTAAACGGGCGCGGGACTGCGGTAGTAACAGCCACAGGGGCGAACACAGAAATAGGGAAGATAGCAGAACTTATCCAGGGTGAAGATGAAAGCACACCGCTTGAGAAGAAGCTTGAGCAACTGAGCAAGCATATTGGCTACTTTGTCGCATTCGTCAGCGCGGTCGTATTCATTGCAGGTTTCCTGCGGGGTGAGGAAATCTTCAATCTGTTCCTGACAACGGTTAGCCTGGCGGTTGCAGCCATCCCGGAGGGTCTACCGATAGTCGTGACCGTGACCACAGCCCTTGGCATACAGAGGATGGCAAAAAAGAACGCGCTTATAAGAAAATTGTCTTCAGTAGAAACCCTTGGCTCCACAACAGTGATATGCACGGACAAAACCGGAACCCTTACATCCAACCAGATGACCGTCAAAAAGATGTACGTGAACAGGGAAATAATTGAGGTCAGTGGGGATGGTTACTCAACCGAAGGGAAATTCGCAAAAGATCCGGAAGATTTCATGCTCCTCCTGAAAGCAGGGGCGCTGTGCAATGATGCCAGCATAAAAGGAAAGCCCTTTGGCGACCCCACGGAAATCGCGCTTCTTGTCTTGGCCGCAAAGGCTGGACTGGTAAAAGAAGAGCTTGAGAAAGAAAGCCCGCGAACAGAAGAAATACCCTTTACCTCGGAACGCAAGTACATGGTAACGATCCATTGGAACACCACCTACGTAAAAGGAGCGATCGATGCCATATTGAACGTCTGCGACCGCGTGCTGATAAACGGGAAGGAAATAAAGCTCACGGAAAAAGAGAGGGATGGGATTCTAAACGCCAACGAAATGCTTGCAGGTGAGGCATTGCGTGTGCTCGGCTTTGCCTATAAGCCATCCTCTGGAGAACACTCAGAGAAGGAATTCATATTTCTCGGCTTGCAGGGAATGATAGATCCGCCACGCAGGGGTGTAAGGGAGAACATACAGAAATGCAGGCGCGCAGGAATAAAAGTGATAATGATAACAGGCGACCACCCTTCCACCGCAGCGGCTATAGCAAAACAGCTCGGGCTTGAGGTAAAGATACTCACAGGCAGAGAGATTGACGCGCTCGAAGACTTAAGCTCGATTGTAGAGGACATAATAATATTCGCCAGGGTCTCTCCCGAACATAAGCTTCAGATAGTGGAGTCGCTTAAAAAGCGCGGGCATGTGGTTGCAATGACAGGCGACGGGGTGAACGATGCTCCAGCCCTGAAAAAGGCAGACATCGGGATAGCCATGGGGATAACTGGAACCGATGTAGCAAAGGAAGCCTCGGACATGATACTTGCAGATGACGACTTCACTTCAATAGTGAATGCTGTTGAGGAGGGAAGAGGGATATATGAGAATATAAAAAAGTTCTTGAGATTCCAGCTATCCACCAATGCGGGTGCAATCCTCACGGTTTTTATAGGGACTCTTGCTGGTTTGCCGCTCCCGCTTACCGCTTTGCAGCTTTTATGGATAAACATAATAGTCGACGGACCACCAGCCCTTTCCCTCAGCGTTGAGCCGCTTGAAAAAGATTCCATGATAAAACCGCCGCGGAATCCCAGGGAGCAAATACTGACAAAAGAGATGTCAGGTTACATAATTACAGCGGGATTTATTATGGCAATGGGCACGCTGGGAATATTCGTCTACATGATTGACAAGCCGCAGGCGCAGACGCTTGCATTCACCACATTTGTATTCTTCCAGCTATTCAATGTCCTCAATTGCCGATCAAACAGCCGCTCAGTTTTCAAGATAGGACTTCTCTCTAACAGGACTTCCATTCTTTCAATAACAAGCGCGATCCTGGTTCAGGTTGCAATAGTATACCTTCCGCAGATGCAGGGTGTATTTGGGACTGTCCCTCTCTCCTTATGGGACTGGCTACTTTCTGCTGCAACAGCCTCGATTATATTCATTGCATTTGAGTTTTACAAAGCTGTACGAAGAAATGATCAATCCTTGCCTCCGAAATAGCCAAACGCTATTAAAGATGCTGAGACTATTGCTACTGCAATGCCAAAGAACAGGGTTCCCTGCGGGTCTTTCCATTCCACCAGGTGCTCCAAAAATATAATGCCCATAACCAGCACTATAACACTGCTCAACTTCACCTTAAGGTCATGAAGGTTCCTTATTATCAGCCATTCCGGCAGGGATATATTATCGATAAAAAGCTCGTACATGCCTATTGCAAAAATATAAAGGACGGTGGCGATCAGGAATATATCCATGAGCTCTATGAGGTTTATAGCAGCTAACGGGTCTTTACCATAACTTACAACCAGGTTTACTATGACCGTGAGGGTCTTTAACAGTCCCCATAAAAATGCAATTGCAGAGGCTGTGAGCGATGAGACAACGGCAATCAAAACAAGGTATTTGCTTTTTTCGATCAATTTTTTCATATATCAGGGCATCTTATGCATTATGACGCTTTTTAAATGTCGCTTGATTCTGGCAATTTTTTGGTAAAATATATATTCAAAGCCTGGAGTATATATTATACTGATTTTATATAGCATATATAGATTATTGGGAAAAAGTATATACTATCTGGCATCAAAATATAATTGAGTGATAAACAAAATGAAATTAAAAATAGCAATAATTCTAATCATGGCAGGTGTGCTTTTAGCTGGATGTGTAGGTGAGCAGCCAACCGAAGTAATGCCTGCAGTACAGTCAACAACCGTGCAGCCCACAAAAGCCCCGGAAACCGTAACTCTAAACGGTGCAGGAGCAACATTTCCCTATCCCCTAATATCAAAATGGAGTTCTGAATATAACAAGATAAAGCAGAATGTCCAGATAAATTACCAGAGTGTGGGAAGCGGAGCAGGGATAAAGCAAATAACCGCAAGAACCGTAGATTTCGGCGCAACGGATGCGCCTCTCACAGAGCAGGAGTTTGCAGATGTTTCAAGAATACTTCAGATACCTGAGTCTATCGGCGCGGTCGTCATAGCTTATAACCTCCCAGGCATACAGAAAGGATTGAAATTAAATGGTGATGTGATTTCAGATATTTTCCTTGGAAAAATAAAAAAATGGAATGATCCGAAGATAGTATCCCTTAATCCTGGAATCCAGATCCCTGAAAAAGACATTATCGTGGCTCACAGAAGCGATGGAAGTGGAACAACCTTCGTATTCACGGATTATCTCTCTGCTGTCAGTTCTGACTGGAAATCAAATGTAGGAAAAGGTAAATCTGTCAACTGGCCAGTGGGTCTTGGGGGAAAAGGTAATGAGGGCGTTGCAGGTCTCTTGAACCAGAATCCCTATACCATCGGTTATATCGAACTTGCCTATGCCAAACTCCAGAAAATCCCCTATGCATATATTAAGAACAAAGCAGGGAATTTCATAGAGCCCACGCTTGAAACAACAGCAAGTGCTGCTGCAGGGGCTGTGGCGACTCTCCCTGCAGGTGATGCAAGCTGGTCATCCGTTAGCATTGTAGATCCACAAGGCAATGATTCATATCCATTAGCCAGCTTTACGTATCTTCTTGTCTACAAAGACCAGACAGATCAGACAAAAGGCAAAATGCTTGCAGAATTTCTATGGTGGGCAGTACATGATGGTCAGAAATATTCCTCAGAACTCCTGTATGTGCCGCTGCCGAATGAGGTAATAGGCCTGAATGAAAAAACAATAAAACTTATGAATTATAAAGGACAATCACTCATTCAGGGATAGATGGATGAATAAGTTAAAATTACCTTTTTTTGACCGGAGCAAACTCTCCGGTGATTTTATTTTTGAAGCTGTGGTCGGATCCTTTGCTTTTGGAATAATAATTCTCGCATTTCTATTATTCAATGAGCTTTTTATCGGGTCAGAACTTTCAAGAAACACTTTTGGACTAAGTTTCCTGACAACATCGACCTGGGATCCGGTGAATGAGATATTTGGGGCTCTTCCTTTCATCTTCGGGACTATAGTTTCATCATTCCTGGCCCTGCTCATTGCTGTTCCTTTCAGTCTTGGGATAGCGATCTATCTCTCAGAACTTGCCCCGGAAAAGCTGAGAGCACCCCTATCTTTCATCATAGAATTGCTTGCAGCTATTCCAAGTGTAATAATCGGATTATGGGGTATATTCATTCTCGCTCCATTCATCCGCGATCAACTTGCCCCGCCCCTTTCAACATACCTTGGTTTTCTCCCGCTATTCCAGGGACCAATGTACGGACTATCCATGCTAACCGGCGGCGTGATACTTGCGATCATGATAATCCCAATAACATCATCGATATCAAGGGAAGCAATACTGACCGTACCTGCACATCAGAGAGAAGGTGCCATTGCTCTTGGAGCTACAGGCTGGGAGACCACGCAGATAGCAGTACTGCCTTATGCCAGATCAGGGATATTCGGGGCAGTGATCCTTGGTTTTGGACGCGCTGTTGGTGAAACTATGGCAGTTACAATGGTCATAGGGAATAGCCCCCTGATATCGGCCTCACTTTTTTCACCATCATACACGATGGCATCAGTTATCGCAAATGAATTCGTGGAGGCAACATCGAAACTTTACATATCATCCCTTGTTGAAATCGGATTTCTGCTCCTTATGGTCTCAGTAATTATCAATATAGCAGCCAGGATCTTAGTATGGAAGCTGCTCAGGGTAGAAGGAGGAGGAAGGGCATGAAATGGAATAAAAGAAAATTTATCGACAGGACAATGTCTTTTTTCACGGCTGCCTGTGTTGTTATCGCCATAATCCCATTGCTGAGTATCCTCTACATAGTTACGATCAACGGGATATCTGCTATAAACCTGGATTTTCTTACACAGCTCCCCAGTCCTGTGGGTGAAGCCGGAGGCGGTCTGGGGAATGCAATTCAGGGGACATTCATCGTTGTAGGGATCGCCTGCCTGATCGGGCTTCCAGTAGGCATCCTTTCAGGTGTATATCTTTCAGAATATGGAGATAACAGGTTTGGGCGTTTTGTAAGTTTTGTGGCTGATGTCCTGACAGGCACTCCATCAATAGTGGCAGGAATATTTGGTTATACGTTCATAGTCCTTTATTTCGGAAGTTTTTCAGCTATTGCAGGCGGGGTGGCTCTGTCGGTTTTGATGATCCCTATTGTTACGAGGACAACAGAAGAATCACTCAGACTCGTGCCCGGTTCTATCAAAGAAGCTTCCCTGGCACTTGGGATTCCAAAGTGGAAAACTACACTGTACATTGTTCTAAGTACTGCAAGAAGCGGAATACTCACAGGCGTTTTACTGTCTATTGCAAGAATATCGGGTGAGACAGCACCTCTCCTGTTCACTTCTTTTGGCAACATGTTCTGGGCTAACGGTCTGGATCAACCAATATCTACGATGCCAGTGCAAATTTATACTTATGCAATAACACCCTTTCCTGATTGGCATGCTAAAGCGTGGGCAGGGGCGCTTGTGCTGATCATTCTGATCATGATCCTGAATATCGGAGTGAGGTTCGTAACTAGAAGAAAATATGGAGTGTAAGAATAGGAGCAAAAATGGAGAATAAGATCACAGTGGAAAATCTCAATGCATGGTTTGGAGCTAAACAGGTACTGTATGATATCAGTATTGGTATTGAGAAAAAAATGATAACATCTATCATTGGACCTTCAGGATGTGGAAAATCCACATTCATCCGATGCCTCAACAGGATGCATGAAGTTGTACCAAGAGCAAAAGCATCGGGGAAAGTGCTTGTGGATGACAGGGATATCTACGATAAGGATATCGACCCTGTGGACATACGAAGGCGCATAGGCATGGTATTCCAGAAACCCAATCCATTTCCAACAATGTCCATACGAGATAATGTTGTGGCTGGATTGAAACTGAGCGGAATAAAAGATAATAAGATACTTGATAACATTGCACAGGAGAGCCTTGAAAAGGCTGCTCTCTGGGATGAGGTTAAGAATGACCTTAATAAATCGGGGGCGAGTTTATCGGGTGGTCAGCAGCAGCGCCTCTGCATAGCAAGGGCACTGGCTGTCGAGCCGGAAGTTATACTTTTTGATGAACCCTGCTCAGCCCTTGATCCTATTTCTACGAGCAAGATAGAAGACTTGATGATAGAGCTGAAACAAAAATATACTCTTGTGATAGTAACACATAATATGCAGCAGGCAGCAAGAGTAAGTGATCATACAGCTTTCTTTCTCTATGGAAAACTGATAGAGTTTGGAGAAACAAAACAGATATTCAAGAAGCCAAAGGAGAAAAGTACAGAAGATTACATAATCGGGAGGTTTGGTTAATATGGTTCGGGAAACGTATCACAAAGATCTTCACAAGTTGAGGGAAGATATAGTCAATATGGGAGGTCTTGTAGGTAAGACAATAGGGGATGCCGTATTATCTCTTAAGGATCGTGATGTAGAGCTGGCTCAGAAGGTAATTGATATGGATAAAGAGATCGATGCCCTTGATCACAGCATAGAAGAGAACTGCATGCGACTTCTTGCACTCCAGCAGCCGATGGCCCGGGATTTGAGGCTCATAATCTCAGTTTTAAGAATGTCCATAGACCTTGAAAGGATAGGTGACCTTGCTTTAGAAATATCGGTTATTACGAAGATGACAGCAAATGTGCCGCCTGTCAAACCTCTCATAGATATACCAAGAATGGCAGAAATATGTCAGCAAATGCTGACGGATACCATGAGTGCTTTTGAAAACAAGGATGTTGAGCTTGCAAAGCAAGTCGCCAGGAGGGACGATGAGATCGATGCACTCTTTGACCAGATAAGAAGAGAACTTATCTCATTTATGATCGAAGATCCAAAAAAGATAACAGGCGCCCAGCATCTGACCTTTGTGGCAAGGTATCTTGAGAGGATAGGGGATCACATAACAAACCTCTGTGAAAGCGTGGTTTTCATGGTGACGGCTGTGAGGTTGGAGTTAAATTAGGGTCATAGATGCTGCTATTAAGAATAGCCGATTTCTATATGTTTTTATGTCTTATCTATATAATCTATATATTCTTGGGATAAGCCATATATTCATCAGTGTATAATATGCCCATTTAATCGAACACAGTTTAGAATAAAATAGAAAAACATAAAAACAGGATGTACTATTATATTTATAAGATAGAGGACGATTGAAATGGGTCTGAAAGAATGGATTATACCTCAGGATAAACACTTTTTTAACATGCTTGAAAACGAATCGCGAAACGTGCTTGACGGCTCGAATGCGTTCCTTGAGATGTTAAAGAATTACGAGAACATAAAGGAAAAACAGAAGATAATAAAGGACATAGAACACCAGGGGGACGATTTCGTGCATGAGATCTTCGAAGAGCTAAACAAGTCGTTCATAACCCCCATAGACCATGAAGATATATCGGCGCTTGCATCAGCTTTTGACGACGTGCTGGATTATATTGACGGGACGGCGGCGCGTCTGGTTCTTTATGACATTAAAAAGCCGGAAGAGAATATGATAAATATTGCGGAAGTGCTTGTAAAACAAACATTAGAGCTGAATTCAGCTCTGTGCGGTCTGCGCAATATAAAGAACCCGAAAGAGATCGAAAAACGCTGCATCGAAGTTAACAGGCTTGAAAATGTTGCAGATGACATCTATAAGAGCTCAGTAGCTGAACTTTTCAAACGTACGGATGCGATCGAGATAATGAAGCTGAAAGAGATCTATGAGCGTCTCGAATTCGCAACTGACAAGTGTGAGGATGCTGCGAACGTCATAAGCGACATCGTGGTCAAGAACAGTTAAGGGGCGTTGTTCTTGGACACTTTTGTAATAATAACTATTTTCCTTGCCCTGTTATTTGATTTTATTAACGGGTTCCATGACTCTGCCAATGCTATAGCTACAGTAGTTGCAACAAAAGTTCTCTCCCCGTTAAAGGCTGTTACGATGGCAGCAGTATTCAACCTGATAGGGCCTCTTGTTTTCGGCACTGCCATAGCAGCTATGATAGGAAAAGGTATTATTGACACCAGTATTGTCACGGTGAACCTGATCTTTGCAGCTCTTGTGGGGGCTGTGATCTGGGATCTGATCACCTGGTACCTGGGTCTTCCCACATCAAGCAGCCACGCGCTTGTCGGAGGGCTTGTTGGAGCAGGGATCGCAGCTTCAGGGATCAGCTCTGTACATGCCGCAGGTGTTGAAAAAATCGTATTGTTCATGGTAGTATCCCCTATTATAGGTCTTATGATAGGGTTTTTATTTGCACTCTTCATTATGAGAGGTTTTCGTAAATCACATCCATCAAAGATAAACTATTATTTCAGGAAACTTCAGCTCTTCTCAGCCGCTTTTTATTCACTGACCCACGGCACGAATGACGCCCAGAAAACAATGGGTATTATTGCGCTGCTTCTTGTCGCGGAAGGAATTTCAAAACCAATGGATGCATCATCTTTCCCGATCCCCTTCTGGGTGATCATTTCATGCGCAACAGCTATCGGTCTTGGTACATTTTTTGGCGGGTGGCGCATCGTGAAGACAATGGCTCAGAGGGTGACGCGCCTGCGCCCTTATCAGGGATTTGCCGCAGAAACTTCAAGCGGTATCGTTCTAGCATTTATGGCACACTGGGGAATACCGGTTAGCACAACGCATGTTATTTCCTCATCGATAATGGGCGTCGGGGCAACGAATAAGCTCTCAGCTGTCAGGTGGGGTATCGCCCGGAAGATAGTCGGGGCATGGATACTGACGATCCCCGCAGCTGCTATCATCGCTGCTGCAGCTTATATGGCAATTATGGTCTTACGCTAATCAAATTGAAAAATATGCGCCACAAATAACGATATGCGAAACCGCAGATGAGCGTACTTTTGATCAAAATTATCTAAACGGCGACCATTTGCCCCTGTAGTTACCAACGTGCATAGCCCAGTCGCCGCGGTTGGGAAAATAGATATTAGGGGGTGGTTTCTGGAGTGAAGGGAGAGGGACGAATTATCCCTTCATATTCAAGTCTAATTTTATTCAAACTCGTGACGTATGCGTACAGCTCCTGGATTTATTACTGAAAATGAATGCTCAAGTTCTGGTCCATGCTTCTTTATGGCAGAAACCACTATCTCCGCTTTCCGGGTGGGAGATAGACCCGCCAATCGGATTAGTATAACTCCGCTGGTTACGCGTCGCTGACGAAAAACAAGTTCACCAAAATCCTTATCAGCAGTTAACAACAGTGCAGTTTCTTATTAGCCATCTCAAGGACTTCATCATCAGAGATCCCGGCATCCTTTTCGGCAACGTACTCTACATTATGTCCCATCGATCTTAGACAATCGGCGATTTGCCTGTCAACGTTCTCATCAACAAGGAAATTCACGAGACAGCCTCAGCGACAGGGTACACCACATCAGCGCGTAAAGCCTGTGCAGCAAATGCAAGTGCCGCTCTGATGCCTTCGTGCGTCAGCCGCGGATGAGCTTCCAATATCTGTTCCTCTGTTTCGCCTGCGGAAAGCTCTTCGAGGATACTCTCTACGGTGATACGGGTTCCTGCGATGACTGGTTTACCCATCATGATTTTAGGGTCTGAAATAATTAATTTTTTCTGCTTTGATTCAGATTTATATTATTATGGTCGTGGTCTTACCGGTGCCTGCGCCTGCGAGGATCAGTTGGGGGGACTGGGTGTGTTTGATTGAGGGGAGCTGGCGGGTTTTCAGGCAGAAGAGGAGAGAGTTTAATGTGATGTACACCACATTTTTAATAATTAAATCTTCTTTCATAATTCTTGTGATCCATCCATTCCAATAATATTGAAATAATACAAACTCCATCATTTGCAACAGAATAAATTAGCCTCCACCCTTTCGGAAGATCATATTTCCAAAGATTGTCAATTTTATATTTATCAATGTATGTTTTAGGTATCAATTTTTTCGGAATTTGAACTCCACAAAAAGCATTTTCTTCTAAATCTTCAATAGCTCTTGATATCCAGTTAAGGAGCATTTTATCTTCAACTTTTGATTCTCTAAGTCCTTCATAACAAGCTTTTAACTTTTCATCTCCAAAATATACAGATGATTTCATTTGGCTTTGAGTCCGGGATTAGATAAATATTTTTTTGCCAATTCAGGATTCCAAATCCATGCTATTTTTCCTTCTTTATCTAATGCAATTTTACCAGAATCTGCTAAATAATTGAAAATTACACAAAATGTTTGATACATCATTTTTTTTGGAAGAGCTTCCCATAAACTTCTTTTTTTATATTCACTGGAATAATTCCGGATGAATTCTTCAACCATTAATACGGTATCTAAACGTGGGTAATGTAGTATATCTTTTATATCTTTTTTCACTAACATTTGAGACATATTGTTATATAAGTATATACAACTATTGAATGCTTACGATTAAACCATTTATTGTATTTATCAGCAGAAACATTTTACAGGATGTGAGCTTGGCGTTATTACTCGAGGGTGGGGTATTATACGAAGACGGTTTTTTTGACATGTTGTGTTGGCTTTAGCTTCGAGGCGCACTACGCAGAATTACCACGACATAGAACACGGATCGCACGGATCTGACGGATTTTCACAGATATGAAATCAATGCGAATCCACGTCTTAGCATAACGAAAATCAACAACTGGCTCTTACTAATTCACGCGACCGGAATTCGTTCAAGTTCGTCTGGGTTCGTTGTTTTTTTTCTATTTTTTTCAGGTTCATTTGTGTGTGTCATCACAGGCGCCATACATTTATAACCCATTAAATATTAATATCCGGGGCCCAATATGCCCCCGAACAGCTACAGTGATGCGCTCCGACCCTGCTCTTATCGAATATCCCGCATTTGTCTGCATGTGCCTTGCGGCCTCTCTGGAGAAGGTGAGTGCGAGGATCTGAGAGGGCTCGATGTTTTCCTTTTCGACCATGTACGCGATCTTCGCGGTGATGGTCGTGTTCTTGCCAGTGCCTGCGCCTGCGAGGATCAGGTGGGGGGTTGGGTGTGGTTTTAGGATAGGAGCTGGCGGGGGTTTTAGTAAGGTGGGGGAGTCTGAAAAAGTATTTTTCCTGGATCAAAAATATTTTTTTTCATTCCCTTCAATAACGATATGCAGAACCGCAGATGAGCGTACTATTAACACTTTCGGTAATTATTATCTGAACGGCGCTGGGGTGTGACCCCAGACCCCGGTGAGGCGCCGCCGCTGGCGGAGTTTACCTGATATCAATGGTTGCATATATCTCAATATGTTAATAAATATTTGTTATGCTTTTTTCTCCTTCACACTCGCTGTCCACATATCAGCCCAGTGCAGCAACAGCAGTAGTGGCTCTTCTTTATGCGCCACCGAGCGCCCTTCAGGCACATACATCCCATCATGGTAAGCGATCGCCTGCGCCTCGGCATCTGAAAGCGGGATATACTGCGAAACAAGATACAGGCTGCGCAGCGACAAACCCATTGCAACGATCTCAG
>JAUSDC010000120.1 GCA_030650845.1 Candidatus Methanoperedens sp. | reverse complement strand
GCCATGACAAGCGATTGATATTCGGTCGGAGCGCTCATATCTGCATGTTCAAGAACTCTTGTGAGAGGATAGTCTTCAAATTTCAGCGGAGATAAAACGATAAGTCTGGACTGGATAATGACTTTAATGCCGTCCAGCTGGGTCAGAAGCATTTGTTTTGCAACTTCTTCTGTGATACCCTCCTTTTCTTCCACTGGAGATGAAGCCTCCGGTTCTGCTTTTTCACTTTCTGTTTTCTGTCGTGTTGTTTCCATTGTAACCTCTTTAAAAAAACGGTTGCTGCACTCTACCGTGCAGCAGGTTGTTCAGTATCAATCCGGTTATGCTGTCTTTATGTCAAGAGGCGCTTTCCAGTTGAAGGTCACATTCTCGTTTGCAACCCCTCCAGCTGCTATACCTGAACCGAAATCCGCTACCTTTGCTTCCTTAAAGATGCGGTAGCTGATAGGTGTGGTATTCTTGTACTTCACAGCGACGACCATCTCAGTATCGTTATTTGAGTTCAGCACAAGTTTGTTCATGAGAGTGTGGTTCTTCGCCTGCGCAAAAGTGATATCCAGCGTGCCTACTCTCTCAACGACATCCCTGGTGACGGCGTCGTTGCCCAGTTCCCTTATATCCTCGGTCTTTGTTCCAACCTTGAACTTGACATCCTGCTGTACGCTGAACGCGCCGTTCTTGGTAGTTGGTGTATGGATCACCACGACAGCGCCACTTGCCGGTGCTGCTGAAAGTGTTACAGTCTTTGTCCCCGTTGTTATGCTGTCGATAGTTACTTCAGCGTTATCCACATATGCCCTGCTGTATTTCACGTCAGATTCTGCTATTGTGCCAGTCATGACGAAATCCACATCAGTACCGTTGCCTGTGAATTCTTTGCTTTCTGCATCGTATGTCTCTATCGTTACGTTCTTGCCTTTAGTTACTTCTACCATGTTTTTCTTATGTCTCCTTTCTTATTTTTTCTTTTCAATAAAACGCATCTCTCCATGTTGCTTTTAGCGTGCATGAATGAGATGAATTAACGTCATCGTTGAAGGTTATTGCAATCGAGCCGGATAAGAGGCGAAGGACTGAACCTGTTGTGCTGCCTGTGTTTATTCCGTTCAGGGTCACTGTTCCATCCCTCCTGAAAACAAGCACATCTCCGGCATCCACAATTCCTGTCCACCCCAGCGTATTTCCATCTTGATCTATTATGGATGGATTCAAAATCAGGTCTATAGCTGTGATTTCCCATTCTGGTATTGTGGGCGCTTCACCGTTGTTGGTAACCGTGATCTGGTCTCCCTGACCGATGACTGTGATCTGCGCTGTTGACTCCAGAACACTGTATTCCAGAGGGTCAGCAGCGAATAATGTGAGTGTAAAATTGGTTTTAGAGGCATCTTTCATGTCCAGATTATCCTCAGCTTTCAGACCGGTGATGTTCAATAGCCGATTGGGATTTAGCTTCAGAATTTTACTGCCAGGACCGAACAACTCCTTCCTGAATCTCAGATAGGTTATTTCATCCGTGATGTTGCCGATCCATGTGATCGTC
>JAUSDC010000110.1 GCA_030650845.1 Candidatus Methanoperedens sp. | reverse complement strand
GGCGAAGTCCTCTGTCATAGATTCCGAGTGTGGAATAATCAGTTTCTCCTGCCCGGAACAGGGGTTTATCATACCATCCTTTCGACCTTTGTGCAGGTTCAAGAACATCCCGTATCGCTATGGGGATCTCTACATTCCTGAGACTTGTCTTTGCGTACTCAACTGCCTGTTTTTCAGGGATACCTTTCTGAAGCTGATCGAGCAGTGCAGCAGTGCGCGCGATCTCTTCCTGAGTGGGATTTGAGGTGACGAACTTTTTTCCGAACTCACCTTCAACCACTTCCCTGGCAGCCTGGACTGCAAGCTCTTCCCTGATGAGTTTATTTTCCGCAGCCAGACGCATGACATCGCTGGCATGGAACTTATCCCCGGCAAGAGTTCTGTATTCCTTTTCAGGTTCGAGCTTCTTCAGGATGTCTTTAGCATCCTTCAGTAATTCTGAACTGACATCCTGAGGCAGGAGATTCATAAGCTGGGGAGTGCGCTTTGGAAAAGTCATCTTTGCCGGATCGGAAACTTCAGTTACCTTATTTCCGTAATGTTCTGCCACATATTCCAGTAGATCATGGGTTTCTGTTGCTTTGTAAGATTCCGCCCCTCTGACAGCCACGGCTTTGAATGGATCCGGATCAAATAGGTTGAATCCCAGGCGTTCCTGAGATAGCTTATTTATCTCTTCTATCGAGCCTCTGTATCCTCGTGTTCTTGCTGATTTCAGGTCTCCCTGCAGCGGCATGAAAACCTCAGAGGAGGTCAGATGCCTCTCATTCATGTACTTCCTGGCGTCCTCTGACAGCATATGCTTCAGATAGCCTTCTATCTCAGTATCCAGCAGACCGCGATCGATCTCTGCTTGCGCAAATCCCTTCTGGAACGATTGCATTTCATCCAGGATATCAATAGTTTTGGGTGATAGTCCTGCTGATTCCCTTAAAACAGGGGCTTCAAGATTTTTAGATATTATTTCTTTATACTCATCGCCAAGTTCTGCTTTTGCCTGGTCTCTCAGGAACTCCATGCGCTTTGTAAGCTCCTGAGTTCTGAACCTGGCAGTATGCTTGAAACGCATGAATCTCTCAGCAAATTCAGGCTCTCTGGGCGCGAGTGTCAGAGGTCTTGGGATCTTGCTGAGTTCATAATTCGGGACGAAGCGTCTGCCCATCCAGTCCTTCACCAGATCAGCTTTTTTCCCGGTGAACTGCTCACCTCTTAAGAGAGATTCAGCGACTTGTTCTGTGCGTGCATTCCCTGACGTTGCCATTGATCTCAGCGTTCTGTCCCATGCACTCTTAGGAGCACCAGCTGCCGCTTCCAGTGTTGGTTTTGATATCAGTTCGTATTCTTGACCGCCAAAGAAAGGTCCCCAGCCGCGCAAGCTTACTCCTTCAGATGCCTGAACCTGCCTTCGGAACTTAGGATCAGTGAGCATATCTGAAAAGATCTGCTCTGCATTCTTTTCACCATGCACATCAGAAAGCTTCTTTAGAGTCTTGATCCCTTTTGGATTTAATGCTATTCGTCCCAGACTTGTTGAACCGATCTTAACAGCGGCTGAGTTTCCCAGCGTGAGATAAGTCAGGGGATCCAATCCGATGTCTATTCCCAGCCCGGCGACAGTTCGCAGACTGATCGGGTCATCGAGATCATACACTCCCAGTACATCTGCGGGAGTCATTTTCCATTGATAGCCGTAGAACTTCCATTTATTCCAGTCAGCAGGGTTATCCAATACGGTCTGCGCTGATTTTATTAATCCGCCCTCTGCATACGAAAATGTCTGCAGCTTATCCATCACATACTCCAAAGCTCCCCAGCCTGCGCCGACAGCGGGGCCGAGAGGTGAGGACATTATCTCAGAATGCACACCCATCGCTGTTTCTCCAAGTTTGGCCAGCATTGAAGTCTCTCCTGTTTCAAGAGGCGCCTGAGTTGAAGTCGCAGTTTCTGGAGTGATTGGAGCAGGTAGAGAAATAGATTCAGCTTTCTCTACTTTTTTGATTTCTTCCCGCTGCCGTTCATCCATAAGAGCAGCAAGTCCGATCGCAGCAGCAGATACTCCTGTCGTTACTCCTAATGCGACCAATCCTGTTCTTTTAAGATTTGCATACGGGTCTTGCGCTTCTTTTTTAGCGATTTCCTTTTTGATTAAAAAGACTTTCTTCCATATATCTTTTGAAGAAACGGGTTCTTCAGTAAGCTTCTCTGCAATCTCCTTACCAGCCTGTGTCTCCTGTAACGGCGATGTGAGCGGTGCTGATGTTTGTTCATGTAATGCAGACTCATCGATAATCTTATTCCAGCCTTCCCATGCATGCTTTTCTGTTAACGATGGTGCAAATATGTCTATTTTGGGAGAATCTGTGACCCTTGCTTCCTCCGGTACTTTCTTTATGAATCCAGAAACGGCTGAATCGTCCTTCAGGAACTCTGGCATCTCTTTCACTGATGACTGCCACAGTTTTGCCAGGTTAATGTCCTTGAGCATGCTGAGCTTTTTAGTAACTCCAACTCCCACCCAGCTTAACGGATCCGTAACCACATCAGTGAGAAATCCAGCCATAGCTCTTTCAGGTTTCTTCCATTCCCAGAATGAAGTATCCTCATCTACTATACCCAGTTCTTCCGATACTATCCTTTCCTTCAGGATACCTTCAAGCGGACCTTCACCTGAAGCAATACCTCCCACAGCATATCCTGTATTGCTCAGTGGTTTCAGGATTGTGCCTACATCCTGAAGCATCTGCATACCTGCAAATTTAAATCCAGTTTCAAGGGGATGTTCCCTGGCATACTTCTGCTCTTCAGGTGGCAGGGAATTGAGATACTCCCTGGCTTCCTTTACCGTGAATATGGTCTTAAGCGGCGTGGCACGGTAGAGGTTGAGGGCTGAATCAATGAGTTCTCCTCCTACTTTTGCGATAACCTGCACTGGTTTGTCTATTAGTGCATAGGCTTCTGCCGCGTTACGCTGCATCGAAGCCTGAACCGCAAGCCGGGACTGTTCATGTAATTCCTCATCCGTCAGTCCTGCGCGCGAATCTTCAACGGTTTGTTTCAGTTCTTTTCTTGTCTTCTCCCCAGGTAATTCTCCAGGACTCATGCCTAGAGCACTTATCGGAAGCAAGCCAAGCATGAACAGTTGATCATCGTCCAGAGGAGTTTCATCCTCTATCTTGTTCAATGTTTCGTCGTCATAGGCAACTTCAGATTTCTTAGGTTTCAGAGATGCATACTGTTTTGCATATTCCTTACCAGGTATCCGTTTGCCAGAGGTGGTGATAACGATAATTTCACCGTTCTCCACTGTGGCTGCCACAACAGGATCAGAAACTGGAGAAATCATTTGCGGTTTTGGAGGCTGTCCTATGAATGGTTTATATTCTGTGGGATAGACTTCTGATCTGTATGTGTTCGCTCTCAGTTCTTCTGCCAGCGCCTTCTGCTCTCCACTTACTGCTGCTCTTTCCGGATAGATATTCTCAGGTTTTATATTGAGATTAAGTTCGATCTTTCCCGTATTTGTCTGGAAACCCTGCAGCCATGCATTGTATATGGTATACGCTTCGTTCTTTTTCAGAACAGGTGGATTATCTCTTGAGAAAGTTGTGAATTTGATAAGTTTTCCATCAGCAGGGCTTATCAGGTGTCCGTACTGCGCGGTTCCCGAAGGATCATTGACGTTCACTATATCATAGACAATACCCCGTGTCGTGATCTGCTGGCTTGGAAAATTTGTCTTTTCCACATTCTCCTGGGTGATCCGTGATATGGTCTTTGAGCCTTCGATAGTCTCTCCAGGATTCTTGAAGGTGTACCTGTTGTTATACTGAAAAAGGTTGACAATAAGATATATATATCATGTAAAATATTTGAATCATTTATGGGTACTTTAGGAGTATATAATGATTCAAATAAAGTTTACTACTGATGAAATTGAGAAACTTAATTATGAGCGATACC
>JAUSDC010000101.1 GCA_030650845.1 Candidatus Methanoperedens sp. | reverse complement strand
TTTTATTCCATTCAATAACAGCTCCAATAGTTTCTTTCTCACCACATAAATCCATTATGGTGGAAAGAGACCCGAATACTATAGTCCCGGGGGGAAAATGTTTTATTATATGTATTATTATTTTATTAAATTCTTCTATGTCTTCTGGATTTGAAACAACGAATTTTTCTTTCGATTGGGCACTGATCAACGGATTGTAAGCATCCACACAAATGAACCTGTCAATATATGGTTGGATATCCCAACCCAGATCTTTTATCTGGTTTTTCGTAACGTCAGGTTTGCACCTTGATTCAATAAAAATACAATTCCCCCCATTTTTAAGAGTATTATAAACGGTTTGAACCCAGAAGAACTCTGCTTCTACACCCGGCAGGACATAATAAACAAGACTTTTACCTTTAGGTATACCTCCACCAAGGCATTCATCTAATTTTGAGATGCCTGTTTCTATCATGCATTTCTTTCCCGAAGCATTATGATGCGACCACCATACCTTTTTCAAATACCTGAAATGGGTTTTGACCTATTTAATGTTTGTCTCAAAATCCTCGATGCACTTGTTTCATTGCTCGCAGAGGTGATATGGAATTAGGACAACTTTTTTTCCCATCTAGACTTGTCTTTTCAGATCACTTCTTCTCGCTCTGCACAACTTTCGCCCCGCGGTTCATCGCCACTTTTCCAGTCCTCACCATCTCCTTTACCCCGAACTGGCGGAGCAGCTGCTCTATGGCGCTTATCTTACTCTCATCCCCTGTGACCTCGACTATGAGCGATTTTGCACCGACGTCTACGATCTTTGCTCTGAAGATGTCAACTATCTGCATCACTTCAGCGCGCGTGTTGGAATCCACACCGACCTTGATGAGCGCAAGCTCCCTGTTCACTGAATCTTCTTGAGGGATGTCGCTGACTCTGATGACATCTATTAGCTTGTTGAGCTGCTTCATTACCTGCTCAAGCACATTATCGTCTCCGCTAACGACTATTGTCATGCGGGATGTGTCAGCGTTCTCAGTAACACCCACTGCCAGACTTTCTATGTTGAATCCGCGTCTTGAGAAAAGACCTGCAACCCTGGTCAGGACGCCAGATTTATTTTCTACAAGAACTGCGACTGTATGTTTCATTTCTCTCACTCCAGATCCAGTATTTCATTGATCGCTGCACCAGCTGGCACCATCGGAGAGACATTTTCCTCTCGCTCAACAACGAAGTCAATAACAGTAGGCTGCCCAGATTTAACAGCTTCCTTGATAACATCCTTCACATCGCTCTTCTTCTTAGCTCTAAGACCAAGGGCCCCATATGCTTCTGCAAGCTTCACGAAATCCACGCTTCCTTCAATGCATGTCGAAGAAAAGCGCCTGTTAAAGAACAATTCCTGCCACTGCCTGACCATTCCCAGGAATCCGTTGTTCAATATTGCAACTATGACCGGGATATCCTCCTGTACCACCGTTGCAAGCTCCTGTGAGTTCATCTGGAAAGATCCGTCGCCTGCGACATCTATAACAGTAGATTCTGGTTTTCCTACTTTAACGCCCATAGCTGCAGGGAATCCATATCCCATTGTGCCAAGACCTCCGCTTGAAATGAATGTGCGCGGGTTCTTGTAGTTGAAAAATTGGGCTGCCCACATCTGGTTCTGTCCAACTTCTGTGACTATTATGGCATCAGGACAAATCTCACTTATCTGCTCGATGACGAACTGGGGCCGAAGGAAGTTGTCCTTCTTATAAGTGAGTGGGTATTCTTTTTTCCACGCAGCTATCTTCTTAATCCACGCTTCGGTTTTCGTCTGTTCCTGTTTAACGAACTTTAATAGTGATTTCAGGATGTTCTTAGCATCCCCTACTATCGGGACGTCCACCCTGACGTTCTTTCCAATTTCTGCTGGATCAATATCAATGTGTATTATCTTTGCATTGGGGGCAAAAGCTGATATCTTACCCGTAACGCGGTCGTCAAACCGCACACCTACTGCAATAATAAGATCAGATTCCTGGATCGCATAATTGGCATATCTGGTGCCGTGCATACCCAGCATACCAACAGATAGGGGATGGGCAGTTGGGAAGGCGCTCATTCCCATGAGTGTGGTCGTGACAGGCGCAATGATGCATTCTGCAAGTTCGCGAAGCTCCTCCGCAGCATTTGAGAATATTATGCCTCCGCCAACATAGAAAATGGGTTTTTCAGATTTTAGAATGAGAGATGCAGCCTTTTTGATCTGCTGTTCGTTACCAGTGTACGTTGGCTTATATCCGCGCAGTTTTACTTCCTGCGGATATTCGAATTCTATGGTTTCGACCTGTGTATCCTTGGGAACATCGATAAGAACAGGTCCTGGTCTTCCTGTCCCGGCTATATAGAAAGCTTCCTTGAATATCCTGGGGATATCTTTTGTATCCTGCACAAGGTAGTTATGTTTGGTTATAGGGAGTGTTATTCCAGTGATATTTGCTTCCTGGAATGCATCGTTGCCTATTAGTGGTCTGGGTACCTGACCTGTTATGGCGACAATCGGTACTGAATCCATGTAGGCGGTGGCAATTCCCGTAACGAGGTTTGTGGCGCCTGGGCCCGAGGTGGCAAGGCATACGCCTACTTTTCCCGTGGCTCTTGCATAGCCATCTGCGGCATGTGCAGCTGCCTGTTCATGCCTTACAAGAATGTGCCTTATATCTGCATCGTATAGTTCATCATACAGTGGCAGCACCTGTCCGCCTGGATATCCGAATATTACTTCGACGTTCTCCATGCGGAGTGATTCAATAATGGCTTTTGAGCCCGACATTTTTGGCTTTGTCATGTTAGTTCACCATTAACACATATTAATCTTTTATAAACATTTCCTAACTTTTCTTCTGTTCCTGCTGTATAAGCCTGTTTATGCCTTCAAGCACAGCCTCGACTGAAGCCATAATGATATCTGTGCGGGCGCCGCGCGCAGTAATGGTCTTTCCGCCTTTGCTGAGTTTCACCCATACTTCCACTAGAGCGTCAGTGCCTCCTGTTATCGCATCAACGTGATATTCATCAAGATGTATGTCTGCCACGCCTGCCACGGCTTTATTCAGGGCATTGATAGCTGCATCGACAGGTCCAGTACCTACGCCTGCTTCCACAACGTAATTCCCATTGACCTTGAGCCTGATAGATGCGGTTGGCATCACGGTATTTCCTGCGACCACAGTGAGTTCCACAAGCTTCACCTTTGCTTCCTGGTAAATACCAAGGACAGTCTCAGCGATCGCCTGCAGGTCTGCATCAGTGACACGTTTGCCCTTGTCACCCAGTTCTTTCATCCTGACCACTATGTCGTCTATCTGCTTTTCTGTGGCAGAAATGCCAAATTCTTTCAGCGCAAGAACCACAGAACTCCTGCCTGCGTGTTTACCCAATACGATACGCCGCTCTCGTCCCACGAGTTCAGGCGTAATGGGCTCATATGTTGATGTGTTTGCAAGGAGCCCGTGAACATGGATGCCTGCCTCATGCGTGAAAGCGTTGCCGCCAACGATGGCTTTGTTCGGGGCGACCGGTATGCCGCTTAGCCTGCTTACCAGGCGCGATGTAGTGTATAGTCCTTTAAGATCGATATTTGTCTTTATCTTGTATAATGAATATAATACCATCACGACTTCCTCAAGAGAAGTGTTACCTGCACGTTCTCCGATGCCGTTTATGGTGACATGCGCCTGCTGTGCGCCAGCCCGCAGCGCAGCTACGGTGTTAGCTGTTGCCATCCCGAAATCATTGTGACAGTGTACGCTCATAGGTGCGCGAAGTTGCGACAGGTCGCTGAAAATATCGTAAGACCTTTCCGGAGTAAGGATGCCAACGGTATCGCAGAAACACAACCTGTCAGCTCCTGCATCGATCCCTGCGTTATATACCGTTTTCAGATAATCAAGATCAGCGCGCGAGGCATCTTCTCCGCTCAGTTCCACGATCAAACCATGTGATTTCGCATATTCTGTCATATCGACCGCCATCTGCCGAACTGTATCGCGGTCTTTTTTCAGTTTTTCCCTGATGTGAAGGTCTGAGACTGGTACGACAAGGTGGATAGAGTCCACATCACAGACCAGAGCGGCATCTATGTCCTCCTTTTTAATGCGGCAGTAGGAGCAGATCTCTGCATTTAACCCTTCATTTGCTATCTTCTTGATCGAAGTACGCTCTCCTTCTGACGTGATGGCAGATCCAGCTTCTATTATATCCACTCCCAGGCTGTCGATCTTCTTAGCTATCAAAAGTTTGCTTTCTGTGGTCAGCGAGACACCAGGTGTCTGTTCGCCGTCTCTTAGAGTTGTGTCAAGTATTTTCATGTTTAGAAAAACTTATCTACTATCTCCAACGCCCTGGCGATCAACTCGGCACTTTTCTCAAGGTCTGACATACTAAGCACGGATACGGGAGTATGAATGTACCGTGTCGGCATGCTTATAACACCCGTGGGTATGCCCTCTTTCGTGAGGTGTATCGCCGACGCGTCGGTCGTCCCTCCGCTGCCTACTTCGAGCTGGTATGGGATGTTTGTCCCTGCGGCTTCCTTTAGCCAGTTCAATACTGGTTCGGGAACGATGATTCCTCTACCATCAGCATCGCTCACTGTTACAGACGGTCCTTTTCCCATCTCGATAGCTGAATCTTTCTTGTCTATCCCGGGATGGTCTCCCGTGATAGTGACATCAGTAGCAAGCGCCACATCTGGATTCAGCCTGAAAGCGCTTGTCTTTGCACCCTTCAATCCGACTTCTTCCTGCACTGTGAAAACTGCATGTACTGTGGCTTTTACGTCTTTCATCTGCTTGAGCGCTTCAATGAGCATAACGCATCCTGCGCGGTTGTCAAAGGCTTTCCCTGTGACCCTGTCATTGCCAAGCGATTTGAATTCAGCATCCGAAGTAACCGGAGTTCCTGTCTTCACCCCTATTTTATCGGCATCCTCCTTGCTTGATGCTCCAAAGTCGATGAACATATCTTCTGCCTTTACCACTTTGTTCTTGTCCTCCTCTTTCATTGCATGAGGCGGCTTTGAGCCCAGCACGCCGTAAATCGGTCCGTTCTCGGTATGCAGGATCATCCTCTGGTTAAGAAGTGTCTGGTCGAACCATCCGCCCGTCTTTGTGAACCGTGCAAATCCCTTATCATCCACATATTTTATCATGAGACCGATCTCGTCCATGTGAGCAGCGAGCATGACTATGGGTGAGCCCCCATTCTTCGTGGCAATGAGATTACCCATTCTATCTGTTTTGATCTCGTCCACATATGGTTTTACTTCTTCTTCTATTATCTGCCTGATGTTTCCTTCGTATCCAGAAACACCGTGCGCATTGGATAATCGTTCTAAAAGGGTTTTCATGTCAGTCATGATTAGTTTCACTCTCGGAGTTTAATGGTAAGGGGGAGTAATTAAGTTATTGGAAACGAGACAAAAAAAATTGATAATTGAATTCAGATTTGTTTTATCCGTTTGGGTAAAGTTTGGGAAAAGTTTTTTAAATATATATAATGTAAGACCTTTGCAGCAAAGAGAGAAAAATAGGTGGGTTGGGGAGTGGTGGTATCTTTACCGCAAAGGTCATTCTCATTTTTAGTTTCATAATATATAGACTTTTTGTGTGAGCTTGGAAGTTTTGGTAGTTCACAAATAAGCAAAAGCAAAAATAGGAACAAACGCATATCACCCGCGGAGAGAGACAATGGACAAAATGACGCCTGCGATGCGCCAGTACTACGAGGCAAAGGAAAAACACAAGGATGCCCTCATCTTTTTCAGAATGGGCGACTTTTACGAGTCCTTTGGCGATGACGCAAAGGTGATAGCAAAGGAGCTTGAGATCACGCTCACCTCGCGCGGCAGGGATAAGGATGGAGAGGACATGCCCCTGGCAGGGATCCCGTACCATGCTGTTGATTCATACCTCCCGAAGCTCATCAAGAAAGGATACAAGGTGGCTATATGCGAACAGCTTGAAGACCCCAAGAACGCAAAAGGCATTGTGAAGCGCGGCGTGGTCAGGGTCATCACGCCAGGAACGGTCATCGATCCATCCCTGATATCAGACCAATCGAACAACTATCTGATGTCCATATCTGGCGAGGGGGTGGAGTTCGGTATATCGTTCCTTGATGTAAGCACCGGCGAATTTATGACCACTCAATTCACAGATAACGGGAATTACGAAAGGATAATAAGTGAGGCATCACGAATGCGGCCGGCGGAATGCGTTCTTTCGCCTTTGCTATTCGGTAATAAGAGACTTGTTGACAGACTAAAAGACCTCAACATAGTCCTCAACAAATTCGATGCTGATGCGTTTGATAAAAAGAACGCACGCCAGCTCCTCATTAGCCATTTTGGGGTGATGACCCTTGAAGGTATGGGATGCGAGTTGCTCCCTCATGCCATTTCCTCATCAGGCGCTGCACTTTCTTATGCAAAGACCACGCAGATGAGAGACCTGGCTCATATCCAATCTGTCAGGACTTACTTTGAGAACGAGTTCATGGTCCTGGATTCCATCACTCTTCGAAACCTTGAGATAATTCAGGGCGTTCGGGGTGATAATTCATCCCTGCTAAGCATACTTGACAGCACAAAAACACCTATGGGCGGGCGGCTCCTTCAAAAGATTCTACTCAAACCTTTTATTAGCGTGGGTATGATAACAGAAAGACTAGATGCCGTGGATGAGCTTGTAAAAAAGACGCTGCTGCGGTTTGACCTGCGTTCGCAGCTTGGAAGGGTCAGGGATATCGAGCGGCTCATCGGAAGGATCGTCTACGGGAACTCCAATGCGCGCGACCTCATAGCTCTTAAAGTATCACTTATTGCGCTTCCTGAGATCTCAAGATCACTGAAAGAAAGCGATATCAGATCAGTACTGTTGTTAAACATCATCCAGAGGCTCGGGGATTTTAGCGATGTTGTCGCCTTGCTCACGCACGCTATCGTAGACGAACCCCCACTTAGCGTCAGGGAAGGCGGTATGATAAAGGAAGGTTATAACGAGAAGCTGGATGAGCTTAAACAAATGTCACTTCATGGCAAGGACTGGATAGCCCAGATGCAGCAGAAGGAGCGTGACCGTACCGGTATAAAATCGCTTAAGATCGGTTATAATTCTGTCTTTGGTTACTACATCGAGGTCACAAAGACAAACCTCTCGCAGGTGCCATCTGATTACATACGAAAGCAGACAACATCGAACAGTGAGCGTTTCTATACACCTGAACTCAAGGAAAAAGAGGTGTCGATACTCTCAGCCGATGAAAAGAGGGTAGCGCTTGAATTTGAACTATTTACACAGATCAATTCACAAATTGCAACGCGGGCAAAGGAATTGCAGGCAACTGCAGCCGCGCTCGGAGAAATAGATGTCATCGCGAACCTTGCCGAAGTAGCGGTCAATAACAGGTATGTCAGACCTGAAGTGAACGAGAGCGGAAGTATCCTGATTCGCGATGGCAGGCATCCAGTAGTGGAGAGAACGCTTTCAGGCTTTGTCCCGAATGATACACATATGGACTGCCAGGAGAACCAGTTCCTTCTCATAACCGGTCCTAATATGGCAGGAAAGTCCACATACATGAGGCAGAATGCGCTTATTGTGATAATGGCTCAGCTTGGCAGTTTCGTGCCAGCTTCGTATGCTTCCGTGGGCTTAGTTGACAGGATATTCACGCGCGTGGGTGCCTTTGATGACCTTGCCAGCGGTCAGAGCACTTTTATGATAGAGATGGTGGAACTTGCCAATATACTGAATAACGCCACTTCCAAGAGCCTCATTTTGCTGGATGAGATAGGAAGAGGCACGAGCACTTACGACGGTTTCAGCATCGCAAAGGCTGTCGTTGAGTTCATCCATAACAAGGATCGTGTGGGTGTGCGCTCTCTTTTTGCAACGCATTATCATCAACTTACAGCGGTTGAAGGAATACTTAAGAGGGTGAAGAATTATCACATAGCAGTAAAAGAAGAAGGTAGCGACCTTGTGTTCCTGCGAAAGATAATCCCTGGCGCAACTGACAGGAGTTACGGCATCCATGTTGCACGGCTGGCGGGTGTACCGCTTAAGGTTACGCAGAGGGCTAAGGAGATCCTGAAAGAAATTGAGAACGGTAACACGATAACAAGAGGAAAGGACAGCGCAAGATACACGCAGGTCGTACTTTTTGGTCAGGATGAAAAACAGGGATCACCTGTTGTCGAGGAATTAAAGAGCCTGAACGTGGATGCCATGACGCCGCTAGAGGCGCTGAATGCGCTTGCGAGGTTGAAGAAGAAGGCAGCGGAATAAACCGTAATTTTTTCGAGAATCCGGGGGAGTTCCGTACAACCAATGATCAAGCCGAGAAGAAAAGAACGGCGCTGGGGTACGACCCCAGACCCCGGTGAGGCGCCGCCGTTGGCGGAATTTAACCTGAGATAATGGTTGTGCGGGATGTATGGCGACCAGTTGCCCCTGAAGGTGGAGGGGCGAAATACCCCTTCATATTCAAGCCTTGATTAACACAATAATATCAAGAATTATTAAACGGGTTCATAAAAAAGCGGGCATATTATATTCAAAAAATGTCTCTGCATTTATTCGATCTCGTGACGTATGCGTACGGCTCCTGGAGTTATTACTGAAAATGAATGCTCAAGTTCTGGTCCATGCTTCTTTATGGCTGAAACCACTATCTCCGCTTTCCGGGTGGGAGATAGACCTGCCAATCGGATCAGCACAACTCCACTGGTTACGCGCCGTTGACGAAATACAAGCTCGCCAAAATCCTTATCAGCTGTTAACAAGAGTGCAGTTTTCTCATTAGCCATCTCAAGGACTTCATCGTCAGAAATCCCGGCATCCTTTTCGGCAACGTACTCTACATGATGTCCCATCAATCGAAGACCATCAGCGATTTGCCTGTCAACGTTCTCATCAACCAGAAAATTCACGAGACGGCCTCAGCGACCGGGTATACAACATCAGCGCGTAAAGCCTGTGCAGCAAATGCAAGGGCCGCTCTTATCGCTTCGCGCGTCAGCCGTGGATGACCCTCCAATATTTGTTCCTCTGTTTCACCTGCGGAAAGCTTTTCCAGGATAATCTCTACAGTGATGCGGGTTCCTGCGATGACAGGTTTGCCCATCATTACTTTAGGGTTGGATACGATCAATTTTTTCTGCATTTTGCACCTATTTAACTCAATGGTGTAAGCACCGGGTGAGGGATTCGTGTTAGATATGGTGGATTCATATTTATATTATTATGGTTCTTTTTCAGCCCGGTCTTTATTAATGCATCCGTATAGAGCTAAAAGTCCTTTTCTCCCTTCCCTGTGATCGGTTATCATAGCCAGGGAGACGAGCTCCTTGACCCATGAATCCTTTTCAGGAAGAAGAATCTCTATACCTATCGCTTTTCCCTTTTTATCGACATCCATAATAACATTGTCATCTAAAGGCTCAGATCTTTCCACTTTTCCTTTGTTTAAGCGGATGTACATCACATTAATTTCTGAATCAAATTCTATTGAACCCATATTCTCAGTAATATTCAATGAAAACCTACAGTTTCCGCCATGCAATATCTTCTTCTGGTCTTAACCACTCCTTTTTAAGGGATGACTCGCTCAGAAGCAAACACATTTTTTTGTCAAGCGATTTCAATTCAATTTCGGGAACTGGCATTATCTTTGCACCGTTGAAATACAAGGCATTTACATCTCGGACAAATGACCCATGGTATAAATCCAGCGAAGTTGAATTTGCCAAAGGTGATGACCTTGTATTCCGAAGAATTAGATCGAATGGGAATGAAGACCCCAGAACAAATGTTAAGAGTTGAATTGGAG
>JAUSDC010000095.1 GCA_030650845.1 Candidatus Methanoperedens sp. | reverse complement strand
CATTCACCCACATGTATAGCTCACGATAGGGAGAGCTGAAATTATCTTCTTTGAACAACCAGAACTCAAGTTTCATATTGGTGCCGTTCTTTTCTGGCACAAAGGTCACATTCTTTTCCCATATCTCATTGTGACCTGAGGAGAACAATGTATCAGTCAGGATCTCTTTATCAAGGGCTATCCTGACCGTGTAGTTGACCGAAATGTATTCGTGGTTCGCTACCCCTACCAGAATTGTGGCAGGATAATTGCTTTGAAGTGTTGTGGGATAGTTGTCAGCTTTGCCTTCAGGACCAAGGATGTAAAACTCAGTAAAATGCTCTCCTATCTTTGGGGTTGTGATGACAAAATACAACATGCTCACTGCCAGCACAATAGTGAATATCAATATGCCAGTAGAAATCCTCTCTGTTTTGCTCTTTGGCATAGCCAGGTCCTCTTCGACAAGTTCCTGGAGGCGGTGGAAAGGGACGTAAAACCTCTCTTCTGGCGGCTGTTTATTTCTTCGGTATACTGCAAAGATGATCAGGATAATTGTTAATAGACACAGGGCAAGCAGCATATCAACTAATTCTGCCCCGAGGGTGAATTTGAGCACGATTCCCAGAACTGGAGTAATTGCAATGCTAAGTCCAGAGCTTAATGCCAGCCGTTCTATATTATCTAGATCGTGCTTTTTTGGGTATAGTGCTGATATTAAGACGTAGCCAGGGATGAAAAGCACCATGGGTATGACAAGGATTGTTTTGATGAAAGTCTGACTTAGTGAAGGAGTTATTATAAATACAAATGTGATGATCGTCCATATGATTATCAATAAAAGATCGAAAGGAAGTTTAGGGGGTCTGTGCAAAAATTTCACCTATAAAATGATTACTTGATTTCTAAATAGATTACCTGATTTCTTAATAGATTATCCAATATATATATTTGAGTTTTAGTAAGGTTTATGTTCATGTTAAAACATGTTGATAATTTAATGGGAGCTTAAGATTTGAGAAATAACAATGGGCAGGATTGGAAAAAATATTCCTGGATGGCACTGGTTGGGGTAATATTATTGTTATTTCTATTTGGTGTATATCAGGCACGCAATGAATATAATGAATATGAGAAATTGAGAAACCAGGTGGATCTATCTCTTGCGAAAGCCATTAATTTACAAAATGCGGGGTCGTTTTTGGAAGCAAGGGGTGAATATGAAGGCATTCTCAATAATATCTCATCCAACAGATTTCCTGATGAGTATGTATTAACTCAGAACAATCTTGGATATATATATCAGAATTTAGCTCAAGTTCAAGATAATGAAGCAAATCTTAAAAAAGCCATCAATGCTTACCATAAATCATTAGGGATCTCGACAGGAGATTACAACTTAATAGATCGTGCGCAGACCTATAATGACATCGGGGATGCATACAGGGATCTGGCTGGATTAACAAATAAACAAGAAAACCTGGAGAAAGCTATCAATGCTTACCAGGAAACATTGAAGATGAGACCGGTTGATACGTATCCAATAGAATCTGCAACAATTCAGAATAACCTTGGGGTCGTTTTCAGAATGATGGCTGAGGTAAAAGATCCAGAACCTAACCTTAAAAAAGCGTTTGATTACCATTATCAAGCCTTGAGGATCTATAATGATGAAAAATATCCAGCTGGTTATGCAACAGTCCAGAATGATCTTGGGAATGCCTTCAGATCGTTGGCTGAAATTAAAGATAAAGAATCCAATCTTGAGAATGCTATCGAGGCTTACAATGAAGCTCTGGTAATTTTTACTGAGGAGAAATATCCGGCAAAGTACCAGACGATCATGTTGAATCTGGAGATGGCCAGAACCAGTTAAAAAACAATGGTTCGACCAGTATTATTTAAACGGCGCTGGGGTTGCGACCCCAGACCCCGATGAGGCGCCGCCGCTGGCGGGGTTTTACCTGAAATCGTCGGTTGATGATAATTCTTAAATACCCGCCATACTAATTAGATTCCTATGGAGTTATAAGAAATGGAAAAATATACCCTTCCCGTAGTAATAGAAAAAGATGAGTATGGCTATTTTGCTATATGTCCGGCCTTGCAGGGCTGTTACTCTCAGGGAGATACCTACGAGGAAGCCCTTGAAAATGTAAAAGATGCTATCCGCCTGCATATAGAAGATATAATTGAAAGTGGGGAGTCGGTCGAAAAGATTAACTCCTTTAGTCTTGTTGCCCTTGAAGTGACTGCATGAGCGAAAAGCTGCCAAGGGTAACTGCAAATGAAATGATTAAAATCGTTGAAAGATTGGGATTCCGTTTCTCAAGGCAATCAGGCAGCCATAAAATATATAAAAATGATGAAGGAAAAAGAGTAACTATTGCTTACCATAGTGGGAAGATTTTACACCCAAAGGTTGTTAAAAGTGTATTGGCTGATGCTGGAATATCTGTAGATGAATTTAAGAAGATGATGAGAAAGTAAGCCACGACCGAAATATAAATTAATACTATCATCAGGTGGTTTGGTGATTTTGAATATCGTGAAGCAGTTGTATTTTTTCCGAGCTTATTGTTTACTTCTGCTGATAATGAATATCAAACTAAACACTCCAATCCCAGTTAGTGCCATTGTGGATAACTCAGGGACTGGTGGTGGCGGCATCTGGGATTCCCCATTTGAACTGGAAAAGCTGCTTTGAGAATTACCACCGGAACCACCACGAACGATACATGGCGGCACCTGTAATGTCAATGTCTCATCATTACTGGAGAGATCTACTGAAGTAACTCCGTACGGAAGGGGAAGGTCGATCCTCCATGATTCATTTTGAGACAACTCTATTGTCTTGCTAAATGGATAATCAATGCTAACAGATATATTATCCTTCACTAGATTACTAATTTTGAGGTCGATAACTTGCTCATAATCGGTTAAATTAGTACAGGTCAGGACCTCTCCAGAGAATTTTGATCCTGTTACCTGGGATGCTGTCAGGATCTGTGTTCCTGTGGTCTGAGGTACTGAAAGATATGCATCAGCTGATGGAGTGTTTCCTATTGTTTGTTCTTCAGTATTTGGGGTATTGATATCTGCAGGTGGTGTATTTCCTGTTGTCAAAGCTAAACCTGCTAAGCCAAGCAAAGAAAATGTGAGGAGTATTATTACAAAGAATTTTTGATTAATCATATTCTATACTACCCTTTCATAGTATTTAAATATTATTCTTTTAAATTTATATTATAATAATCATAATCATCATAAGGTTTATATTAGAAAAAATGATTTTCAGTGGCTAATCCTTATTTGAAAAATCATCAAAATACTTATATGAAATTGTTTCAAGTACTCCACCATACCAGTCTCTCGATGCCGATATCTCTTTTATTGAATTCAAGGCTTTGTCACGAGAAAGCATTTTGAGGTCATACAGTAAACGTATCACAAAAGCAGATGTCAGTGCCTTCACTTTCGTTATAGATTTTATATACGGAAGTGCCTTAACATCATCTGTGATCATATAATCATATTCTCCAGATTCAGAAAGTGTAAGAATTTCAGCTTCTCCAATATCGATGTTTTCGAGATATTCCTTTCTGGCACTCACATATCTAATAGCTATGATACCACTATCGACCAAACTCAAAACATCTCTTGCTGACCTGCCATGAACATCATCGAATTCGGCGATTTCTTTCAATTCCAAACGAACCACATCAGATATGTAGAACTGAATGACCTTTGAAGAAAGAGCTACAAGATGTTTTATTTCTAAAGATACCAGAGCACTAGTGTCAGCTAATACCGTTATCACTCTTTTAGCCTCTTTGCAACAGCATCTGCTTCCAAAAGTGATTCCAATATTGTCTCTTTATATATTCTTACCCTTTCAGCTTCTTTAGATCCAAGTAATGATTTCAAAGATTCATAGCTTATCTCACCAGATGCGTATTTTGATGCTATTTGTCTCTTTATTTCCTTCAGTTCAAGTTCTTCGCGAAGAGATTCTGAAACCACTTTTTCTATATATTCTCGCGTAGTTTCAAAATGTTCACTCGCAACAATTCCGATTTTATGAAATAAATCTTCAGGAAGTTCAACTCTTAATGATATCGATTGCATATTCGATAGGTTGTTCATATCTGTTATAAATAGTTTATTAATCACTAACTCTCAAAGGACGTTTGATGGAGGAGATCATAAGATTACCTCCCACACAGAAAAAGAGCTGTTTTATGATATCAGGGAACTGGTGGGTAGGAAATGATTAAAAACGAGCGGAGATGAACTTGAAACGAAATATATGAGATAATCAATTACGCCTAATGGGGCTGCTCATGTATCCTCTGTGCTCTTGGTGGTTTTTCGGTAGTGTCCTACAAATCATGACCTCCGTGGTCGATTCCCCCCATCCGTTTTCAATTATAGTCTTTCGCCAAACTTCTGAAAAATGAAATGGTGCAATAATATAATTAATGGCAGAAACAGCACTAATTCTATCATTACTGCCCATAGATTATGAAAATTGAACATGCCTGAAAACAAAGTTTCATTGGATGTACCTCTCAATATATCTAAAAAGATCGTTACAGGGAATACATAATACTCATTGCTAAAAGGCCAGAAGAGCGCAACTCCAAATGGATAGCCTGTATCAGAGGCAGAAGCCAGATAATCCAGTATCACATGAGAATAAAAAAGCCCTGAGAAAAGTAAAAAACCATTGAAAAATAACCCTTTTTTCCGTATTAGCACAATTCCGGCAATAAGTCCTGCAAAAATAGCCGCTCCAAGGCTATGGAAAACACCTTGATGAAATTTTAGATCATTTATAAGAAAACCAATAGCAAGGTCGATGTCAGGAATAACTGAAATAATAACATATACGAAAAGTTTGCGAACATCATATCTGGCATCATGCCTGTTGAAAATTTGATAGAGCAGGATCCCTGAAAGAATATGACCTATGGGGCTTGGCACAACCTGACTTCCTTTGAACTTCTTTTCCGGCTTCTAAGGTTCGGAATAATGATGCAAATCTATAAATAATCTGCTATTTATCTATCGCTACTAATATGGAAGACCAGACTATCAGCTATCCATCAATTTCAGTGGTTATCCCTCTTTTGAATGAAAGTGAAAATATAGCGATGCTATACGAAAATTTAAATAAGGTTATCTCATCCTATAATAATAGAGAAATAATTTTCATTGATGATGGCTCCACTGATAACACCTTCGAAATACTTAAGCAGCTCCATGAAAAAGACCCATCTGTAAAAATAATCCGCTTTCGCCGCAACTTCGGTCAGACTGCTGCACTCTCAGCTGGCTTTGACCATGCCAGCGGTGATATAATAATAACAATGGATGGTGATATGCAGAATGACCCTGCAGATATCCCAAGGCTCCTTAAGAAAATAGACGAAGGTTATGATATGGTATGCGGCTGGCGTTCAGGCAGGAAGGATCCACTTCTAACGAAAAAAATCCCGTCCAGACTGTCCAACTGGTTAGCATGCAGATTGACAGGAGTGAGACTTCATGACAGCGGCTGCACTTTAAAGGCGTTTAGAAGTGAAATAATCAAGAGTATCCGGTTATATGGCGAGATGCACCGATATATCCCGGCGGTTGCAAGCTGGATGGGGGTATCCATCAAAGAGATACCTGTTAAGCATAATCCCAGGATACATGGAACATCAAAATATTCCGCCTCAAGGTTGTTAAGAGGATTTCTTGATCTTATGACCGTGAAGTTCTTATTAAGCTACTCAACAAGACCCATGCAGCTTTTCGGGATTCCGGGATTCATATCAGGGTTTCTGGGTGTTTTGATCGGGGGGTATCTGGGATATTTAAGGCTTTTTCTTGGAGAAGGGATTGGAGATAGACCGCTGCTTATGCTGGCAGTGCTGCTTACGATCCTGGGGATACAGTTTATCAGTATGGGACTGCTGGGCGAGATCATAATCAGGACGTATTATGAGGTTTTGAATAAGCCGATTTATGCTGTGAAAGAAAAAGTTGGATTAGAAATGAGGTGAATTATTATGAAAATATTGGTAACAGGCGGAGCTGGATTTATAGGCTCGCATCTTGTAGATAAACTAATTGATAAACATGAAGTAACAATATATGACAATTTCGAACCACAAGTTCATAAATCAGAACCAGATTATTTGAATACTGATGCCGCCCTCATTAAAGCGGATGTTCGGGATAAAAATAGTCTGAAAAATGCAGTTATCGATTCCGACATAATTTTTCATGAGGCATCAATGGTCGGGGTCGGGCAATCCATGTATCAGATCGAGAGGTATATGGATGTAAATACCTTTGCTACGGCAAAATTGCTTGATATCCTTGTAAATGAGGAACATAATGTCAAAAAGCTTGTTGTTGCATCTTCTATGAGCATTTATGGTGAAGGGGGATATAAATGCGATGATTGCGGTATCGTAAATCCTTCTCTTCGACCAGAAAAACAATTAAAATCAAGACAATGGGAAATGATATGCCCAAAATGCGGTAAAATTGTGAAACCGATACCCACAGATGAGAATAAGCCCCTGCAACCGACTTCTATCTATGCTATCTCAAAGAGGGATCAAGAAGAGATGAGTCTTGTGACAGGTCGCGCTTATGGTATCCCAACGGTAGCACTGCGGTATTTTAATGTGTATGGACCAAGGCAGTCGCTATCCAACCCTTATACTGGAGTGTGCGCTATCTTTTCATCAAGAATAAAAAATAATAATTCTCCGATTATTTTTGAGGATGGTCTGCAGACAAGAGATTTTGTATCGGTACATGATATCGTTGCTGCAAATGTTCTTGTTATGGAGAAATCCAGAGCAGATTATGAGATGTTCAATGTAGGAACTGGATCACCAATATCTATTCTGGATATTGCCTCTATACTTAACGATCTATATGGCAAGGATATGAAACCGAATGTTGTGAATAAATACCGGTCAGGAGATATCAGGCACTGCTATGCTGATACAACAAAACTACGACGACTCGGATTCAAGCCTTCAGTCTCTTTAAAGGATGGGATGAAAGAACTTGTATCGTGGGGAGAAAACCAAGAGGCAGAGGATAGATCAAATGTGGCTTTTGAAGAATTGAAAGAAAGAGGATTGGTTGAGCAATAAGGCTATGAAAATCCTTATGATCGCACCAACACCATTCTTTGCTGATAGAGGGTGTCATGTAAGGATCTTAGAAGAGGCAAAGGCGTTAAAACTCCTGGAAAACGAGGTAACAATATACACCTATCATAATGGACGCAATATACCTGGATTTGATATAAAAAGAATAATTAATATTCCCTGGTATAATAAATTAGAAGCAGGTCCTTCATACCATATGTTTTATTTGGATCCTTTATTGATGCTGTATTCACTGAAAGAGAGTTATTTTAATAATCCAGATATAATTCATGCTCATCTGCATGAAGGTGTATTTATTGGTAATTTCTGCAGTAGCTTAAGGTTTAATAAGAAGCCGCTGGTTTTTGATGTACAGGGAAGTTTAACCGGGGAAATTTTGGCGCATGGGTTCATAAAAGAGGGGATTGTAAGTAATCTATTTTTCAGATTTGAAAAAATTATCAATAATATGGCAGATGCCATCATAGTAAGTTCAACCAATATGGGTGAGATGCTTGCAAATAAATTCGATGTGGATAGGAGCAAGATAAATGTAATTCCAGATGGTGTAGATGTAAATACTTTTAGCGGCGATAAGGATACCAGTAGCTTAAGGAAAAAATTAAGGATTGATCCCGAAAAAAAAATAATCATCTATACAGGTCTATTGAATAGCTATCAGGGCATTGATTATCTTCTTGAGTCAATACCTTCTGTTATTGATAGGGTTAATAATGTATGCTTTCTCATAGTGGGCTTTCCTAATGTTGAAGAATATAAAAACAAAGCCTGCAAACTTGGCATTGAAGGATACGTAATGTTTACAGGTAAAGTGGACTACAGCGAGATACCAACATATCTAAGCCTTGCAGATATAGCCGTATCACCAAAAGTTCCTGAATCTGGTGAAGCGAACCTAAAGCTTTTCACATATATGGCATCAGGTCTTCCCACTGTTGTTTTTGATCATGCCGTAAATAGGGAGATACTTGGAGATAACGGGATATATGCCAAAATAAAAGATCCTCACTCCCTGGCGGACTGTATCGTAAAATTGCTTTTGAATGAAGGACTCAGCAATGAATTGAGTAAAAAGCTTCGTGAAAAAGCTATAAAGGACTACTCATGGATAAGATCAGGAGAGAAAATAATAGATGTATATAATAAAATTATCTAACATAAGGTTTATGCAATCTAATAACATTACAAATCGAAAAAAACAGGCAGGTGAATAAAATGTCTAGGCATTTGGTTACAGGAGGTATGGGATTTACGGGCTATAATCTGGCAAAAAGATTAGCCGAAAAAGGAGAAGATGTAATAGCCCTGGATATCAAAGAAGGATATAAGGACAGACTTGAAAAACTGGGAGTAAAAGTAGTTGTCGGAAGTGTAAACGATGATAAACTTATTGATAGTCTGATGGATGGAGTAGATTATGTCCACCATATAGCTGCTGCTTTTAGAGAGATCATTCTTCCAGATAAGGTCTACTGGGATGTAAATGTAGAATCCAATAGGGTATTGATTGAAGCTGCTAAAAGACATGGGATAAAAAGATATCTGCTAACAAGCACCGGTGGTGTCCATGGTCATATAGAAAAACCTCCCGCCAATGAAGATGCACCCATTGCAACACGTGATTATTACCAGTTGACAAAGCTTGAAGGTGAAAAGCTCACCAGGAAACTTTGTGAAGAATACGGGATCCCATATGTTATAATAAGGCCTGCCCCGATATACGGACCAGCCGATACCAGAATACTAAGGTTGTTTAAATCAATTAAGGATGGCAGGTTTGTAATGCTTGGGAGTGGAGAAGTACACTATCATCTTATTTTTATTGATAACCTCGTAGATGCTTATTTACTATGTACTGAAAAAGATAAAGCACTTGGTCAAACGTATATTATTGCTGATGATGAGTGCCTGACCTTGAACGAATTAGTTAAAACAATAGCAGACGTATTAAAAGTTCCACAGCCCAGATGGCACTTCCCGGTATGGCCTGTGTGGCTTGCAGGATATTTCTGCGAAGTGATTTGTAAGCCGCTGGGAATTGAGCCCCCTCTATTCAGGCGAAGGGTCGATTTCTTTATGAGCGAAAGATCCTTTGATATCTCTAAAGCCAAAAGAGAGCTTGGATATAAGCCCAGGATAGGGGCAAAGGAAGGAATAGAGAAAACTGCAAAATGGTATCAAGAAAACGGCCTCCTTTAATAGCGGAAAATCATGTGCGGGATTTGTGGATTTAATTGGTCTGAAAAAAAACTTATAGAGGATATGGCTGCTATAATCAGCCATAGAGGACCAGACCAGAGCGGCTCATTTGTTGATAATGGGGTATCACTTGGGCACAGGAGATTAAGCATTATCGATTTAAGTGATAAGGGAATTCAACCGATGCATAATGAAGATGAGTCAATTTTCATTGTGTTTAATGGAGAGATATATAATTTTAAAGATTTGAAGGGAATTTTGGAAAAAAACGGTCACCGTTTTCAATCAGATACCGACACAGAAGTAATAATCCATGCCTATGAGGAATGGGGCATTGATTGTGTAAAAAGATTGAGAGGTATGTTTGCGTTTGCTATATGGGATTCTAATGAAAAGCAGTTTTTTCTGGCAAGAGATAGATTGGGGATAAAGCCACTTTACTACTATTATGAATCGGGTAAATTTATTTTTTCTTCTGAAATTAAATCTATCCTTATGGATAAAACTATAAAAAAGGAAATAGATCCAGAAGCAATGTACTACTTTTTGGGATATGAATATGTCCCGGCGCCAAGAACGATGTTCAGAGGCATTAGAAAACTACTGCCAGGTCATACTCTCCTTTTCAAAGATGGAAAAATAACCATCAACAAATATTGGAACCTTGTTTTCTCAAATACAAAACATGATGAGAAATTTTTTTCCGAAAAAATCTACGATCAACTGAAGGAATCTGTTCGGTTGAGGCTTATGAGTGATGTTCCTCTTGGCGCTTTTCTTTCTGGCGGTATAGATTCAAGCTCCATCGTGGGATTAATGAGTCAGCTCGTTGAGGAGCCAATAAAAACATTCTCCATCGGTTATGAAGATGAATCCTTCAGTGAATTTGAATATGCAAGACAGGTTTCGGAATTATTTGGAACTGATCATAAGGAGATAGTGGTGAATCCGCAATCTATTGAGATTTTTGAAAAAGCAGTCTGGCACCTGGACGAACCTATGAGCGAACTTTCTGCAATCCCTGTTTACCTCTTATGTCAGAAAGCAAAAAAAGATGTAACAGTATGCCTGAGCGGTGAGGGTGGAGACGAACTTTTTGTTGGCTATGACAGATTCGTGGCAAGTAGAAGCGATGCTTATTATAGAATGATCCCGGAGATCATCAGGAAGAATGTCATCTCAAGTATTGTAAACAAAATCCCACCCCAGCCTCAGAAAAAAGGTGCGATTAATATTGTAAAAAGGTTTATTGAAGGTTCAGACCTGCCCATCGAGGGAAGACATATGAGGTGGCAGTACTTTTCCAATCAGAAAGAGGAAAATGAACTCTATTCGGGATCTTTCAAAGAAAAAACCGGCCATATCAAACCTTTTGAAATTGTAGATAAATATTATCAGAGCTGCTCTCTGAATGATAGATTGGCAAGGGAAATATATTCTGAAATCAATACTTATCTGGTTGATAACGTACTGATGAAGGTGGACAAAATGAGTATGGCAAATGCCCTGGAAGTCAGGGTACCATATCTGGATCACCATTTTGTAGAGCTGTGTGCGACAATTCCGAGCAATTTGAAATTGAATGGGTTTACAACGAAGTACATATTAAAAAAGACCATGTCAAGACTCCTTCCAAAAAACATCATATACAGAAAGAAGCAGGGATTCAGTATTCCAATAAAAAACTGGCTGAGAAACGAACTAAGGGAATACATGGAGGATCTCTTAATTAATTCTGATGTTATCAAAGAAAATTTCGATTCTTATTACCTGAAAAAACTCATGGAGCAGCACATCAGAGGGAGTCATAACCACAGTCACAGGCTCTGGGCGCTGATGAACATCGAATTGTGGCATAGAAAGTTTTTTTGAGGTGTAAATAATATGGCAGGATTAAAAATTCAACGTTATCTTCTGCCTTCATTTATTATAAATATCTATTATATGCTGAAGTACGGGTGTTTTATCAGTTTGAAATCCGAGGTGCAGTTCTCCAGAGATATTATAATTGGAAAAAAAACAAGAATAAGCTCATATGTTGTTATTAAGGTGAACAAGGGCATATTAAAAATAGGTGGAAACTGCACGATCAATTCTTTCTGTTATATATATGCGGATGAGGGGGGAATAGATATTGGCAATGATGTTCTAATAGGTCCCAACGTCAGCATAAATGGGTTGAATTATAATTATATTGATAAAAAAAATCGCATTGTTGATCAAGGAACAATAAGCAAGGGGATAAAAATCGAGGATGATGTCTGGATCGGAGCAAATACTGCAATTCTGGATGGAGTTACTATCGGGAAGGGGGCAGTGATAGGTGCTGGTGCTGTGGTTACAAGAGATATTCCGCCGTATTCTGTAGCAGTAGGCGTGCCGGCTAAAGTAATAAAAGAGAGAAACTGAAAATTAAGGAGTGTAAATCGCTTTAACCTCCTCTATCTCACTGTGTATCTTTGATTCATTCCATCCCAACTTTTTTGCCATGATACTGGCACAAGTTTTTAAGCATTCATCCCCAGGATATCCTGCTGTTCCCAGTTCTGTACGCCTCAAAATCACATCAGCTAGCTTTTGAGCCATTTCTTCCTTTATTCCGTAGAGGATCTCTGCTTTTATGACATGCAATGATGCGCTTATCTCATTGCTCCAATCTTCACCCAGATATTTTAATACTTCTGGATATTCGGATCCATAATTGTAAACCAGATGCAGCATAGTTTGTTTGCTTAATTCCTGAGGCCTTGTTTTAATTGCATTTTCCAGAAATTCATTAAATCTCTCGATCGATCCGCCACATAACCTTGTCTCCATTGTGGTGCATTTTGGCGGCTTTTTACCGAGTTTCTTAAAAACAAGGTCGGTTGCCTTTTGCGCCACATCCCTGGCTGTGGTGTACTTGACACCCACGATCGAGACCAATCCTTTAATCCCGTCTTTTTCATGATCAAAAATTTTGTATTGACTGGTGACCCTGACGTCGCCATCATGACTGATCCCATCCATTGGAACGAGACCTGCGTAAAAAAACGTAACTTCTTTTCGCTTAAGTGCAGCTTGTGGATAGGCTTTATTAAATTCTTCTATGAATCCAAAAATGTCCTTTTCTTTGATCTTTAAACTATTTGGATCACCGTTGTACGGCTCCTGTGCAGTCCCGATGAGAGAATTATTTCTCCATGGGGTAACGAAAAGCAAACGGGATTTCTTGCAAGCAACATTATCCATATCACTTGATTTCTTCAATGATGGAATTCCAAAAGCATAATCATGAGCAAAGATACGGTTCACAACAAGAAGCATCATTTTGGATAAGAGTATCTTTTGATCAGGAGAGTTTTTTACTCTGCTTAGTATCTGGTTTACCCACGGTCCGGCCACATTCAACACCAGTTTGGCCCTGATCTCTATTTCCGTTCCATTGAGCAAATCCCTTGCTTTTGCTCCTTTTATGCAATTCCCATCTTTCAGGAAATCGATGACTTCAATGTAATTGGCTACATCCGCACCAGCATTATTTGCTGACTTGATGAAAGACAGCACCATGCGCTCTGTATTGTATACCTGGCCGTCATACCAGATAGCTCCACCCCTTAATCCTTCTTCCTTTATCCCCGGGATTAGGCGAAGGCATTCCTCCTTAGAAACAGTCCTTCCTCCCAGGATATGTTTCTGCGGGTCTTCAAATGTGTTTTTATCAAAGCTAGTGAGATTGTATATTTTCAATGCTAATGGCATTACGCTTTGCATGAAGGACCCATAAATCGGTATAAGACAGGGCATTGGATGCACCAGCTGGGGTGCAATGTGCATTAGTATCCTTCTCTCACGCGCGGACTCCCTGACTCTTCGCAAGTCGCCTTGCTGTATATATCTAAGGCCGCCATGGATTATTTTCTGGCTGTTAGAAGAGGTCGCCCCTCCGAAATCTCCTTTATCTACCAGTGCAATGGATAGACCTCTGGATGCTGCATCCCATGCGATGCTTGCACCATAGATGCCTCCACCTATAATTAGCAGGTCAAAGGTTTTCTTTGATAGTTTAGATGTATCTCTTTTCATTCGTATTCCTTTGGAAGATTTCGGTTGTGTCTAATTTTCTGCAAAGATTATCCTCTAAATGAACTTATCATAAACCTATTTCCTAATAAGTTTTAGGTTTCCTGACTTAATAATTATATTTTAATATATTGGATGTGTGTTCGAGCCATAGTTAATATATTATGAGATAATAATGAAGATTAATGCATATAAGGATGGAAAAAAAAAGGATTAGAAACTTTAAGTCAATTCATTTATTTTTAACAATATTAATGGTGGCCTTGATTTTAATAAGTGGCTGTGCAGAAAAGAACACCAGTCCTTTGCAAACAGATAATCTTGTTGAAATGCAAAATTCACAAAATAAAACACAGGAGAAACCGACACCAGGAAGTGTGCAGTCTGTCAATTTCAGTAAATTAATTGAATTTCTGCCTTCTGCACCCCCAGATTGGACTGCAAAAGAGCCTCAGGGCTTCATGTATGCAGCTGAAAACGGATCATGGAGTGTGGCAAACAAGAAATTTGTCAGAGGAGATTTAGCAACTGCTAGCGTTGGGATAATGGATTCAGCATATTATGAAGTAGGCTGGTTTTTAGTATGGAAGGGGATTTATAAATATGAATCAGCCGAAGGATATACTAAGACCACGACTATAAATGGATATCCTGCACTTGAGCTATATTCAAAGAGTGATAACGAGTACACTTTGTATGTGATGGTCAAGGAAAGATTCATGGTATATATAAATGTTCGTGATGCTGATAAAGATACTTTAGAAGAAATTGCAAATGAGATAAATTATGCAGCTATCGCGGTATTAAAATAGTCTATGAATGAATATATGATTATAATAATTATAATATGATATTTTATATTTAACAAAACTAATATATAGGGGAGAGTTGTATATTGTTTCTAAATGAATAATAGAAATCTTCTACTTTTTATTATAGTAATTTCATTCCTTCTTATTCCATTTGGCAATGCCACTGAAAATTTCTCCAAAACTGCTCCATATTCAGATATTCCAGACCAGGGGGGAGCCAATTGGGGGAGTACGGATAGAGAATTCTTACAAGCTGGACATAACGACAGGATTAGACAGAATGGTACGATTTATCAAATTCGATTTGCTGTTGCGAATGTTTCAAGATTAACCCAATTCAATTTTACTATCTGGAGGCAAAACGGAAGTAATTATGATAGAATTGCCACAACAAATAATTTACTCAATAACCTTTCGAATGGCATTAATGTAATAAATCTATCACCACCAATCGAAGCACAGGAAGGCGATTTCTATGGTTATCGTGTTATATCTTCAGAAGATGCACTCTATGCAAATGATGATATGAATCATTTTATGTATTATAAAGAAGGAGGGGTTACGTCTTTTACGAATTATAACTGGACGATGGATGTGCGTGCTGCAAAAATTTTTGTGATCGAAATATTTATGAAAAAACCATATATGGTCTTGATCGGTGATTCAATAATATCAGGATATCCGGAACATCGCTCCTTTATCGAACCTTATGATTTCACTAATATCTCCGTATCTATTCAGAACCAGTGGGCAAGGAAGGTAAATAGAAGTTATCAAAATATGGGCTATAGTGGAGATGATACTACAGAAATTAATGCAAGATTCTATTCTGATGCAGTAAATCTATCACCTGAGTTTGTATTGATTGAAGGGGGTACAAATGATGTCAGTCACGGTGATAGTTCTGAAATTATCCTGGCTAATTGGAATTCTACGATACAAAAAGCATTTTATAATAATATAACTCCAGTTATTATGTTGATTTTGCCAGATTCGAGAATCCCATTTAACACAGATAGAATGGTTAGAATTAATGAAATAAATGAACAGTTGAAAATCATGTCCATGAATTATTCTCCGTCAATTATAGTTGACGCAAGGTGCTATATAGGCGTTAATAGATCGTCTGGTCCACCGGGGAATTGTTGGACTATTGACGCAAATTATACACCAGAAGGGCTACATTTTAATTCTGCTGGGAATGAAAGGATTGCACAGGCAATAAAAGACTCGTTCAGGTACGTTTATGGGAAGCAACAGTTGTATAATTTGATTCAATCCGATGGGACTATTATTTACAGTATGAATCTGCGCAATGCAATAAATACTTCCTGGAGAATAGCATCAACAATGGGCATTACAAATGTAAGCTACAATGTACCGTCTCCAGTGGAATTAGCCAACTTAACTGTAAACAGTGGTACCGTCGATTGGTTTAATATTGATAATGTATCTTCAAATCAAGTCTGCCAGTTACGGTATTCAAATGATAGTTTGATTGAATCAAAAATTGTTTTGAACGGAAATGTGAATTTCACAGCCGATTTATCCCCAGATACTTACTATGTACAGTGTATTCGACCCAGCATCACTTCATGGGGCAACAACAGGACGAATAATGCAAGTTTAATTATAACCGCTAATACGAGCGAAATGATAAATTTCAATGCCACAGCCAACCAGACCATAGATACCTGGCAATGGTTTAAGGACGATGTGAGCCAGAACAATAATTACAATAACCTTACTGTCAATTTCAGTTCAACCGGCATCCATACCATCCGTGTTAATGCCTCAAATACCAACGGTACCAGTAATACGATCACCTGGACAGTGTTTGTAAAAGAACCCAATAAATATATAGTCGGAAATGGAGGGAGTACATGGCAGGGTAACGCAACCTTTGATAATACAACACAAGATAATGGAGATCATTATGTAAAAGTAGGTCGATGGGCAGATAATTTCGAGGACAATAACGAATATTGGTCAATTCTTACAGGTAAAAACGCACTGTCAATACTATCATCTCCTGCAATAGGAGCTTATTCTTTTGGATTTGTAGGTAACAGCAAAGCAGAAAATTATAATTATGTATCCAATATAACATCTTCGAGTACACCAGTAACATTATCCTGGAAAGTATATGATAATGGTGTGGGCAATGCGAATATATGGTTCGTGCAGGAAAGTACTGGTACACAGGAATTTATTGGAGTTGATAGTACTGGTGGTAATATATGTCCTTCTGGACAGGGAAGTACAACAACATACTGTTATCGAATAGGATATGCGAGATATTCTACATCTGTACCGAGGCTAACAGATCCAGGATGGGTTGAAATCAGAATAGAGTTTAACGGTACACATTCTAAAGGATATGTGAATAATACTTTGATATATACCACTGCAAGAACAACCGTTGGTGAAATGCTTATAGGAAATGCTTGGTCTTATAATGGGGTGGCGTATTTTGACGAAGTACGAGTTTATCAACAGAACCAGGGCAACCTTACTATATGGTACAATGCAGGAACGGGGAATGAAACATACAAAATAGATATCAATGCAAATACCCCGGAGAATACCAATTATACAGTCTGGTACAGACAAAACAATACTGGGTCTTTTGTTCAACTTGGTGGAATAATAACAGGAAATACCAGTCAAACTATTTCAGGAGAAAAGTATCAGAATACCGATGTCCAGGTTAGATTAGCAGGGAACACAGCAACACCTAAGCTTAATTCAATTACATTTTATACTCGACAGGGTAGCAGTGGGAACAATCCACCAAGCATAATTTCATGGGGGAACAACAAAACCGATAACAATAGTTTGACTCTAACAGCAAACACAAGTGAATCTGTAAAATTCAATGCCACAGCCAACCAGACAATAGATACCTGGCAATGGTTTAAGGACGATGTGAGCCAGAACAATAATTAC
>JAUSDC010000085.1 GCA_030650845.1 Candidatus Methanoperedens sp. | reverse complement strand
GCCTCACCGGGGTCTGGGGTCGCAACCCCAGCGCCGTTAAGATAATATTGACCGAAAGTGTTAATAGTAGGCTCATCTGCGGTTCTTTTACTTAAAGCTCTGGCATTCTTTGGCATTTCATCAAAATGTGTTGTCTATTATTTTTCTGCAAGCTTTTCAAGTATTTTCTCAAGCCGCTGGTTGTGTTTATCGAGGTGCTGGTTATGTTCCCTCTGTTCCATTATATAAGAATCAAACCTCGAATTAAATGTATCAAACCTCGAATTAAATGTATCAAACTTGGAATTGAGAGTTTCTATTCCATATTTAATGTCTGGAAGCTCTGATGAGTTGATCAATATTTCTTTGAGATATTCATTACCTCTATCCAGTTTTCTTCCAATATCTGAAAGTTCATCCGTATAAAGTCTTAAAAATTTCTGTGGAAGATATATATGAAAAGGTATTTCTTCAATAGCGATATTATCAATCACAGCGCCTTTCTGAGAACCCCTAATTTTGATTTCATCCAAAAATTCAGATACAGTTCCATTCTCACCGCAGCAAACCATTTTTACACTGCCATCAGTGTCATTGAATGAATAACCGTTAATGTCATATAACCTCGCTATATCCTCTATAAGAGCTCTGAAGCTGATATCCTGAACTTTCCCAGTGATCATCACATTATGGCATTTGTGCATCAATGATTTATTGCATTTGAACTGTATTAAATCTATCTTTGATCTTTATCTCATGATCGCCCGCCCCACCACCCCCCCGCCTCCGTGACCGTGAACAGCTTCAACACCTCCCTCCCCGCAGGTCAGGTGCAGGTGAACTTCACAGCCAACATCACGAACGGCAACAATGTGAACTTCACCATCAGCACACTTGTCCCCAATGCGAATTACACCATCAAGAGAGACGGCGCTTTATATAACATAAGCCAGGCAGACTCCTCAGGTACTATCAGATTTAATAACTCGCTATGGCCAGACCGCACGTTTACGGTGGAGCAGGTAATAGAATACGGCAGCGCCCCCGGCACCTCAGCCCATGTGAACCTTACCAAAATCCCGAACGCCCTTGTTTTCCTTTATACCCAGGCCGGTACTCCATATGATTTCACTCTATCAGCCGCCAACGGCACGTTCCAGTTCAATAACGTTCCTGTCGGTTCGTACTATGTGAACGTCAGCAAGGCTGGATTTGTATCCAACCAGACCTTGGTCACCGTGACCGCAGGAACCGTTAATGTGGGAACTTTGACCATGCAGTACTACGATCTGAACGGAGATGGCAGGATCAATATTCTTGACCTTAATTCCACTGGCATAGATATTTATTCACAGAGTATGAGAAGAAGTAACCTGTGAATAAAATAAATATATCAACGGCCAACCTGAAACTAGCTGCAATTGTTATATTATCTATACTGGCCGCCCTACTGCTTATTAAAATATTTTTTATACCCGGTAATGAGGTCGGCCCTGTTTCGCCTGTTGAGATAAGCGTTGATCCGGTGTCACATGAAGCAGAAAAGGGAAAAGAATTTACTATTTATATTTCGGTCGACCCGGCCAATAACCCGATCACTGCTGCCCAGTTCAGCCTGCTTTTCAACAGTTCTCTCATCGAAATAAAAAATGTAACAGAGGGGAGCCTGCTTAAACAAAAAGGCGCAAAGGCACTTTTTGGACCGGGTGCCATCAATAACAGCAAGGGGACTTTGACCAACACCTGGGGCGTCATAACCACACCCCGGGCCAATATAACGGAGAAGGGCACCTTTGCTGTCATCACTCTTGTCGCAAAGAATACAGGGAAAGGGGAACTCCGGCTTTCTGGTGTGATCCTGAGTGACTTTGAGGGGACCATGATCAATGCCAGGACGATCAACGGGTCTGTGAATATCAAATGAGCAGCCATTCCATCAAAAACTCAAAAAACCTCAGAAACTGCCAGAGAACTTATGTATAATTTGTAGCATTCTGGTAATATGATGAGTCGCAGTCAAAAAAAAGCTCAAACAGTTTATACTGATCTTACTTTTCTCGTGGCCATTTTTTTAATATTATCCGCCGGGATCGGTGCTGCGTCCCCCGTTGGAATAAGTGTCAACACGCCCTCCCTTTCCATTGAGAAAGGAAAGGACTTCACCGTCAATATTTCTGTTGACCCTGCATACAATTCAATTTCATCAGCACAATTCAACCTCATTTTCGACGCCTCAGTTCTCGACGTAAAAAGCATCACTGAAGGCAATCTTTTCAAAAATGCCGGCGTGAAGACCATTTTCGACAACGGCACAACGAACAACAGCGACGGTAGCCTTGTCAATGTATGGAGTCTCATTATCTCACCCGGTGCAAGCGTTACTGCGAAGGGGACACTGGCCAGCATCACAATGTATGCAAAAAATATTGGAACCTCAAAGCTTAATCTCACAAATGTGATGATCAGCAATACCAGCAGCCTGTCCATCCCTGCCGGTAAGACCAACCTGTTGGTCAGTGTGTACGGCATCGATTATACACCTCCGGCCAGTGTCAGGAGCCTCAGGAACATCACGTATAAGCAGCGCTACATCACCTGGAGGTGGACAGACCCTGTAGATGCGGATTTTAAGGACGTGATGATCTATTTGAACGGTGTATTCAAGACAAGAGTAAAAAAAGGAGTTAAGCAATACAATGCCTCCGGCCTCTCGCCCGGTTCGCTTTATACGATAAGCACAAAGACATCAGATTCGTCAGGAAATATTAACAGCGCATGGGTGAACCATTCAGCAAGGACTAACCCTGATATTTACCCCCCTACCGGTATCCGGTCACTTAAGAACTCCACCTATGCGCAAAAATATATCAACTGGACCTGGACAGACCCTGTAGATGCGGATTTCGCCAAAGTGATGATCTACTTGAACGGAGTATATAAGACTACGGCATTAAAGGGCGTGAGGTATTACAATGCCACCGGCCTTAGAGCGGGTTATCTCTATGCCATAAGCACACGTACTGTGGACTCCTCTGGCAATACTAACCAGACCTGGGTAAATCATTCAACAAGGACAAAATATTGAAAGATTAATATAATAATGCTGAGTCCCAAATCCTTGGTTTCATGGCCATGAACTCTGAACCGTTTGCCACATTCAATAGCTCTATTGCGGTTGGCTTCATTCAGTTCTGTGATGTTGCATGGGGCGTATCGGCGCCAGGATTTTGAAATTATATAAAATTAGTTATCGCTAAATGGGTCGCATCGGCGTTAATTTTAGTTCATCTGCGATTCCTTTTTTCTGTCGCCCGACATAATCTATATGACATTGGCCATAACAATATTGGTTAATGAAAACATCGTATTTGAACTTGTCATTAATTGTGCTGATCATATTAAGCACTGCTGTAAGTGCATTTGCAGCACCGGTGGAAGTTAGTGTTACTTCAGACATTCAAATCGGGGAGGTAGGGCAGGACTTTAGTATCAACATATCGATCGATCCCTTTAATAATCCCATCACAGGAGCACAATTCAACCTGCTGTTTGACAGCTCCGTTCTCGAAATAAAAAGCATTACTGAAGGTAACCTGTTTAACCAGAATGGAGCTAATACTGCATTCAATTCAGGCATTTTAAACAATTCTGATGGTACTCTGATCAATGTATGGGGGCTGATCATCACACCTGGAGCAAATGTTACAACAAAAGCCAACATTTCAACGATAACCATGAATGCAAAGAATACCGGCAGTTCACGGCTAAATCTCACACATATGATCGTTAGCGATCCAGATAGCAATGCCCTCGAAGTTAATATAATAAACGGTTCAGTTTCGATAAATAGCGGTAGTGTGGGGAGTGGTGGAGGGAGCAGTGGTAGCGCCAGCAGTGGCGGCGGTGGTGGGGGTGGTGGCGCAGGAGGAACTTCTGGTGAGGATTTCAATAACATCCAGCTGAAAGAAAAATTCGATCGTTTCATTAATAAAGATATCCCCACATCATACTGCTTCAGAAATGCGACCAATCCAATAATCTGCATCAACATCACAGCAAACATAAGCCCTGGAGAGATCAATACAGCAGTTGAAGTGCTCCGCAACACCTCTTCACTTGTAAAAGACCCGGCACCAGATACCGTATTTAAGAACGTCAATATCTGGGTTGGAACTTATGGGTTTGCAACACCCACGAACATAAAGCACGCTGAGATCACCTTCAGAGTACCTGTATCGTGGATGAGATCCAACAGTATTGATCCGGATTCCATAACTATGATGCATTACCAGGGTGCATGGGAGCCACTTTCAACAAAAAAGATAAGTGAAACATCTGAATGGATATACTATGAAGCCAGTACCACACGTTTCTCTCCGCATGCCATAACAGGCAAAATATCATACGGCGGAAGCTACAACTTGATCCCCCAGACGACCGCAAATACAGAATCTCAACAAATGGAAAAACAAGTAAGCAATGTTGGAAACGAGGCAGAGAGTCCTGGAAATCTAAACAAATATCTTATTACCGGTATATTCATAGGTATTGTATTAAATGTCACTTTAATTATTTGGATCAGAAAACCAAAAAAAAAAATGTTTTCAAATCCCTTTAGGATACATCAGGATCTTTTTTGAATAAGTTCAAGCAGATGCTTACCGCTTGCATGGACATTCTGAACGTATCGTTCCTGCTTTTCATTAAGATCCCCTGGCGCTTTTACTATCATGAGTTCAGAGAAGCCTATAATGGAGTTCAGGGAGATACGTAATTCACGGTCTATCGTCGTAATACGTTCAATTTTTGCCCTGTTAGCATGTAACGTATTGAATGCCTTTCTTTCTATACCCATGTTACCAATAAGTTCTATTCCATTCTCTTTTATAACAAACTGGTGAGCTATTTCATTCAACTTTGTCAATCGCATTTTCTGTATCTGAATATTGCAGGTCGGGTAAGTGTCAAATTCGTTTTTCTGTTTTTTATCGAACGAGATAACACCATCCCCCATAAAGTCAAATTCATCAAATTCATTTGCACTACCACCGTGGCTCTTTTCAGTAACAGCTAGACATGTTATTTTCTTATCCTTTATTACTTTCAGGATATTTCGCCATTGAGGTGACCTTCTGAAGTCGGTGATATCAGAGAAAATATTAAGTGAATCGAAAACAATCCTTTTGGGCTTGAAAATATCAATGATCTCTGTTATCTCCTCTGTTGAAAACCTGCTAAACCCAAATATCTCGAGATACCCCTTATCAACATATTCTCCGAAATCCCATCCAAAGCGTATGCTCTGGTTTATTAGTTGCTCTGCATTTTCTTCGAACGAGAAAAATATGCATCTCTCATTATTCTTTACCCCCTCAAGCAAAAACTGAAGCGAGAACGTGGTCTTTCCTGTGCCGGGAGGTCCTGTTACCACTACAACAAAACCCTCTGGTATCCCGCCTTCGATAAGTCCGTCAAAGCCGGGAATACCTGTCTTTATTCTTCTGATGATCCTGATTATACTCTGGGTATCTATCTTGTCTTTAAAGCGGAGCTTATCCATTCCAAGTAGAGCCCGTTCAAGCACGGTGTTCTTTGTGCCAAGCTCTTTCTCATAACGTTCAAGTATCCTCATTGCATCTGTACTGAGTGTAGTGTGTATGGGGTGCTTTTCTCGCATAATTTGACCATTGTGGACATATAATTGATATATGTGGTCATGTATTTGAACTTTATTATTATAATTATAATAATGATGTATGTGATAATATTAATGATGTACATGATGTATGATAGAGCCCGTGAAACAAACTAAAAAAGAAACTGTGCAAAATAGTTTTATTTCGTCATCCAATTCGGATCATAATCCTGTATGCTCATCTTATCGTTAAACATGAACATTGGTTCCTTATAAAATTTGCGAACGCTAACCACAGTAGTAGCGAATTTTATTTGAGTGATATTGTTGTCCAGATATTCGTACCAGATGTCTCTAATAGATGTCCCGTCATCAAAGAATAGATAACCACCTACTACAATTGCTTTATGCCCTTTCGCCCTGTGAATGCTTACCCAGACAAAAGCTTCATCTTCGCAATCCCCTTTCATTATTTTAAGAGTATAATCTGGATTCTGCCAGTAATCACCATTATCCGGTGAATAATCTATCTGGATCTCGTCTGTATTATTGACATAATAGCGAATTATCGGATTTTCAGGCATAATGTATTTTGAAGGGTTTAAGGCAGTCCAGAAGTAATCATAGTTGGAACGTATATCGACATTATAGTTCCATAATTTTACGCCATCAAAGCCTGGATTTGAGTTTACCGAAACTCCATCAAAGTCAGCTGATGACACCGGCATAAAAACCAGCATGAGGGTCAGAGCAATGATCAAAAAATGTTTTATATTTTCTGCCATATTATTTCTCTCAATACTTTTTTCTTCAAGCAAACATAGGCCACACAACAGTATATTGCTGGTTGTCACAAAAGTTAGCAAATTCAGACAGGAATGGTCGTGTGAAAAACAGCATGAACACTGCAATTAACTATTTACTACATCAATCAATATAAATATAATGCATACAAAATAGTTATAATGATTATTATATTATATTAGACAAACTGCCTACCCACAAAAAAAGAAACACATGCCCATTGCAAATTAGGCACTGTCCTAACTGCCGACGCAAAAGACCAGCGAAAATGCCGAATATCTCTACTATGAGGCTGCTACCAGCAGTTTCTCACCTTTCGCAGTAACAGGTAAAGCTGGTTCCCAAAAAATTAGCCAGGTTTACCCTGGGATTTCAGGCACAGAAGCACAACAGAAAGAAATGAATGAGAGTGATGGAACCGAAGTCAGTGAGCTGGGGAATACGGTCAATTTAAACAAAATCCTGGTGCTCAGCCTGCTTGTGGGCATCGTCGTTTTTTATATTATGTTTTTTAAATCCAGAAAGGCAGGCTGAATTCAATCTTTTGCATGAAAAAAAGCAAATATATTGAGAACAATATAATATTTTATTAGACAGGATTGACAGGATTAACCACTAAAATCGTATCCTGGATCGCTCAAAAGTGTAATGTTGAAGATTTTATATATTAAATTACACGAGGGCATAGGCATCAACGAAGTCCTTTAAATGCGTTTTAACAGGTTATCAGAGCTATATCATTGGCACTTTCCTCGCCAACCAGTCTTATCTGCATTCAATAATGAAGCTACTATAAGGTTGCTGCCTCATATCATTGGCACATTCTTCGTCAACCACTGAACAGAACGGGCTTCTGTACAAAACATTGGTTGCTGCCTCATATCATTGGCACGTTCCTCGCCAACCTGGTAGCCGACAATGATACAAATACCTCTATTAAGTTGCTGCCTCATATCATTAGCACGTTCCTCGCCAACAATAAGTTCTACAAATATGGAAAGAAGATAGATGGTTGCTGCCTCATATCATTGGCACGTTCTTCGCCAACAGTATAGTTTTTTCTCTTTAAATCCTTTTCTAAGTACCAATAAACCGCCTTTTCAGTGGCAAATCTGTCTGGTCGATTTTAACATATAGGCTTATAAAGGTCAGCCGAATAGTTATATTGAACGACTGTAAGATTTTTAATAGAAGCATATCCATAATATAGAATAACCTCCTTATTAAACTACAGAAAATCTACTACACAAAACCATGTCCAGTCCAATCACTATCCAATTTTGCGGTGCAGCATGTGAAGTCACAGGGTCAATGCATCTCCTGACAATTGAAGATAAGAAAATACTTCTTGATGCAGGAGCTTTTCAGGGAACTGATGCAAAAGATAAGAATTCAGCGCCTCTTGCATTTGATCCTGCTGAAATAGATTATATTTTCTTGACCCATGCACATTATGACCATACCGGCAGATTGCCGATGTTATGCCAGAGGGGGTTCAAAGGTGAGATCATAACAACTCCTGCGACAAGGGAAATAACATTTCGAATAATGGATGACTCTTTAAGAATTCAGAAAGAAGAAGGCGATGAATTATTATTCTCAGAAGATGATGTAAAAAAAGCAAAAAGCTTTTTTGTTCCAGTAAATGAAGATTATCCGCAATGGCAGGATGATGGAAAAATGATAAAGATTAAATTCATCCCATCAGAACATATCCTGGGTAGTTCGTCTATTTTCATAGAAAACCCGGTTTCCCTCTTATATACGGGCGACATTGGCGGTGGCTCATCCAGCCTTCACTCTATCCCAAAACCTCCTGCTTCATGTGATTATCTTATTATCGAAAGTACATACGGAAACCGAAGCCTTGAAAAAAGCCATATTGAAATATTATCGCAATTGAAAGCTGCTGTTGAATCAATCAAGAAGAATACCTCAAGACTTTTGATACCTATTTTTTCCGTAGATAGAGCTGAAGAGATCCTCTTCATGCTGCGTGAATTGAATATCAAAGAAAAAATATATCTTGATACTCCTATGGGAATTGATATTCTTGATATCTATTCACATAATAAATATCTATTATCAAAGATTTCAGATGAGTTCATAAAAAGGAATTCAAAGGAACTTGATAAAATATTCCACCCTGATAATTTCGAGAGATTAAGAGCAAGAAAAAATAGCGATGAACTTGCTGAATCAAGCGAATCATGCATAATTCTTGCAAGCTCAGGAATGCTGGAAGGTGGGCGTATCAGGAAATACCTGCCCAGATTCCTTCCGGATGAAAAAAATATATTGCTTTTTTCAGGTTTCCAGGCAGAAGGGACTCTAGGAAGGGATATCATAAATGGAAATCCAGAAGTGAATGTGGATGGAATACCTGTAAAAGTAAAAGCGCAGATCAGGAAAATTGAAGGGCTTTCCGCTCATGCTGATAAGACTGCACTTTTAAATTATATCGATTGTTTTAAGACATTGCCTGTAAAAGTTTTCATCGTACATGGAGAGAGGGAAGCATCCCTGGAATTATCTGATGCCATAAAAGAGAAATTCAGGATAAAAACGGTTGTTCCAAAAACGAACGAAAAATATGACCTGGCAGCAGGTGAAGTGAGAGAAAGAACAATAATCAAGGGAATATCAACTGGAAATGTCCGGTTGAATTTTGAAAATATATCAGGTAAAAAGATAGCTCTTTTCGCAGGCGGAATAATTGATAATGGTGACGAATATTCTCTTGTTTCTGTACGTGAAATAGAGGAAATGCTTCATAATATGAAAAGGGAAATGGTAAAACCTCTCCATGATGAAATAATTATTCCAGAAACCCAAATCCAGCCTGAGACTCTATCGAGTGCGACTCCTCCATCACCTGAAGAGTTGGTAATGGGTTTGATTAAAATTTTTAAGGCAGGTTATATTTCTAAAGGCCTTATCAGGGACCTGATGGATGCATCAGAGCGCGGGATAAGCGAATATAGGAAGATTATCGACAAGAAGATTAAAAACGATGCATTGATTCTGGATGAAAATGATTTGCACCGCAAAGGAATTCAAATCCCGGACAGGTCTCTTATTTCAGGACAACTGGAAGACTTATTGAAAAGAAGCTCTTTAATGGAAACATCAAATTTGCAGTCATCACTTAATCGAGTGTTTACCGAAATAAAGTAATGGAGGAACATCTTAAGATAGAATATATAAATGTGTACATTATGAATACCCTGTTTTGAGGATGGGGTACGATGCTGGCTTTCTTGCTCTTATAAATGGTTCTATAAATTGCCAGTAATGATAGAACATCCAAGAAAAAATCGATAATTGAATCTGCTGTCACAGAACGACCTGCTGATGATATGAGGCAGCAAAATTGATGTAGCACTGAAGGTTGATATTGAAGAGCGAGTTTCCAATGATATGAGGAGGCAACATTATTGTACTGTCCTGTATCAACACATCTTTAAATTTTTCGTAGAGCGAGTTTCCTATGATATGAGGATGCAACGATATTGGATTTGTCTTTTGAAACATCTATGGCATCTCAAAGACGATAAAATTGAAGGATTTATTACTAATAAATACATTTAACTCAAAGTTATCATTCGACTGGGTGATTTTCCAATACTATTAGAAAGGAGTTAAAACAATGTTAAATGAAGACTTATGGATATTAGAACTGAAAGCAACAGCAGTGTCACCTCTCTATACCGGGGAGAATAAACTGGAAAGCCAGAAAAGAAGAAAGCAGGGAAATCTGCTACCGACAAGGATGTCGGGAGATGGATTCGCATCGATCAGTATCTTCGGAGCAATTCGTGGGTATGCAGAGAAGATCTATAAAGACGCCGGGACATGTGATACCGGAAAAGACACTAAAGGCTGCGGGAGATGTCTAACATGCGATATGTTCGGAAATCTGGGACGAAAAGGAAGAGTATCCTTTGAAGATCTAAAATCTGTCAGACCCTTTGATAAAGTAGTTGAAAGAACAGTGCATCCGCACATTGACAGGGAAACAGGTACCCTATCCGCTGGAAAAGGCGCGTCAATTGAGCTTGAAGAGATCGTAGAAGGAACTGAACTGACAGGCAGGATCATTATCAAGAACCCTACTGAAAAGGATATAGAAGTCCTGAATGCTGCACTCAAGGCAGCTGAAGATAATGGAATAGGTGGATGGACGCGGCGCGGGAAAGGGCGAGTTAAGTTTGAAGTAACTGCAAAAAAGGTTAAATGGACAAACTACAAAGAACAAGGGGCAGCGGAAGCCAAGAAGCTGGTGAGCATGAAATGAAGCCTCTGGCTTTTAAAATACAGGGAGAACTTGAAAACCAGTCAGAGCTGCATATAGCCACAAATAATACCTATACCGAAAGGGGATCACAGATAAAAGAAAGTGATATGTACCCATTAGGTCAGAATCTAAGAGGCGCATTCGGATACCTTTTTCTTGAAATGAAAAGCAAGATCGCAGACACTCTTGAGAATGGACATCCTGTTATCTATTTCAAGGATGCCCTGATAAAACATCATGACGGCACTTTTATTCCTGTCGTTAAATTGGATAAAGGCATAAGACAGGTGGTTTACGAATGCAGTGAATGCCTGCATATTGATAAATATCCCGCAATTAGACAGCCAATGGCTGGAATATCGCTTGGCAGTGGAGGAACTGTCAAGAATATGTACACGACCGATGTTGTCTCAAGCAAAAACAGGTTCAGGTTCGAAGCGATCTTCAACATGAAAGCAAAAAACGCCGAAGATGAAAAGCTAAACGAAGAATATCTGGCAGAATTTATCTCGGCCCTGAAATGTGTTGAGGATAATGGTTTGTATCTCGGTAAGCGCAACTCAAAGGGGCTTGGAAAGGTCCTCCTCAAGAAATTAATAATCCTGCCCATTACGATGGATGATATCAAAAAGAGAGCAAAGATCCTTTCCCAGATTGTAATGGATGAAGATGGAAAAATGTGGATTCATCTTTTCTCTGATACCATCTGCAGCTTCCCGCTATCAGGTGAAGATATTGTAAGAGATGCAAAAAATGCGGCTAAGTTCTTCGATCCTGATTTCGCGCAGTATAAAGGTCCTAAGATAACACATATTGAAAAACCAGTCGAACTTCTTGTCAATTTAAGTTTCCTTGACCTGAAAGTAAAAACCGGAAAACCTAAATTTGATGCGCCAAAGAGTGTTATTTCAAGAGGCACACGATTTAGATACCAGGTGACTGATGCTGTTCCGGAATTCTTTAATGCGCTTGCAATGGCAGAAATGTTAAGAGGTATGGGTGATCGAACAAGTTTTGGAAAGGGGGAGTTTGTGGTAAGTTAAGTGATTGAATTAATGAATACCCTGTTCTGAGGATGAGGTACGATGCTGGCTTTCCTGATACGGAAAGTATAGTAAATCTGTGCAAGTCTTTATAAATAGTGTATTGGTTTTGAGATTTGTACATGATTGTTCCTATTTCAAGGCATTATTAAACTCGAAATGGGAAACGAAGCCTGATTTGTGGGCTGTTTCAGGACACATTCCTGATGATATGAGGGTGCACAATTTATTTCATGTCTTTTCTACACGATTCTTTTATTGTTTCAGGACACATTCCTGATGATATGAGGGTGCAACGGAAACATGTTATCACTTTAAATATATAATAGTTCCAATCAGGTTACTGAAGACATGTAAATATGGGTGAAGGTATCAATGCCAATAAAAAAATAATCGCTGAGAATGCATTTGTAATCGTCACTATACGAGGATATGATTGCAGATTTGTCTGCCATGTCCTGTTAGGTCTGGGTAGCGTCCAGGGCTTTCTGGAGCAGCTCCTGCTGAACCTCGCTGTGTCTCCTGCTCCACCACTGGAACTTTGCTATCTGGTAATCCATCAGACAGTTTAATGCACGCCTGGTCTTTCTGTCAAGTCTTTCTGAGATATATAGCCGAACCCCAGGCAGCTTTACCTTAACATAGCCTTCGGTCGAGGTTCAAGCGATCCTTCGCCGTGCAAACCTCGGCGCTCTGGTCATCACATTCTGGTTATAGCCTGCCTCAGTGTAGTCCTGCCCGAATGCATAGGGAAGCAGAGCGTAAGACAGGGCTGCATACCCATGTGCAAAAGTGATCGAGAACCTCCGCTGTTTACCGGTCGAAGTAGAAACCTCTTCAGCCTCAGCCTGCGATACCTCAAATATAAACACATCCGTTCTGGCAGCCTGCTCCGGGAAATAATATATTCCCAGATTCCGCCTGTTTATAATAGCTTCAGTATTCTCGCACATCGCTGTATGATTGATGCTGACATGATACTGCCAGTCATCCTCTGGAAGCGGGAGACCATTTATCTCCTTGATCATATTCCAGATCGGGATATTTGAACCCGAATTAGTAAATGCGCTCCAGACCTTTCCGGGATAATACCTCATCAAAATCTGGTTCTTGGTCTTGCCGTACCCTGCATCGCATATTATCCATTTCGGGTTTTCCCGTGAGACTAACAGTTTCAGCTTCTCGACATGCTTCATGGTATCAATGTCATCAAAGACCCCGGTGTCTATAACATAAAACTTGTTCTTCGTGGTCCTTCCCACCAGAACCCAGCGAGTCTCATCGCCCCAGTCTACACCAATCACCTTTTCCTCGAATACTGTGTTGCTGAGTTCCTCAGGGTTTCTCACAAGGATCTGTAACAGCGTGTCAGTAGTAACAGGTTTAGCGCCACCTGCTGCAAAGAACTGTGCGAGTACTTCATTGATAAACATCCTTGGGGTCATGTTCTTGCGTTTATACTCCAGCTGCTCAGGCGTAACAAAACTCGAAAACTCTTGAGTGATATGATACCCGCTTATCTGAGGGTCTGCATTGGGATTTGTAGGTATCCATTCCTTCCCATTCCACTCCTTCTTGTCACTTGAAAGCCATATCTCTTCAAAGAATGAACCTTTATCTTTCGGCGTACCTGCACAGAATATCTGACCTGGCGGCAGGTTCACGACCTCCTTGAATACTTCAAATGCTTCTCTTGTCCAGTCCTGCATCTCATCTGCAAAGCCATAATTAACGTGAGGTCCTCTTAAACTGTTACCTGTAACCCATGCACCGCTTGCCAGATACTTTGATCCATTGGCAATATCGATCTCGGACTCAGTATTCTTACCCTGAGAAATTAAGGGCAGAAGCATCTTATCCCTGCTCTCTGTGAACCTCGGACGGATATGCTCCTTAGTGACACGCCAAGCCTGTTTATCTCGCGGTGCAGCGACCATCGCTCCTGAATAGGCATTGGTGATGAGCTTGTGTGTGAGAATACTTGCAATACTTGTTGTCTTGGTCATGCTCCTTGCCCAGAGAAGCACGACTATCCTGGCATTGTCATGGAAGACCTGCTTCACATACGGGAATTCCTCGAAACTCATCGACTTCCCGCGCATGGTGAACAGCTTCTCGGAGAAGAGGACTCCATCCTCCTGGAGCTTCCTGTAATTTTCTCTTTCCTTATCCTGCTTCCTTGAATCTTTCTCGCGAAGCTTCATGGTCTCTCTTGCCTGTTTCTCCTGCCGCTTACCTACTGAAGCCATACCTATTCTCTACAGTTCTTTAGCCTCTGCTTCCACATGCGCAGCCGGAGCAGGTATCTGCCTGGACCGCATTACCAACTCAGGTTTCTTTTCCTTGATCCGCTCGATATAGTCATCAGCGTAGTCGGACAGGATCCTGTCCTTCCATTCCTTATCCAGCGCCAATGTATCCCATACCCTGACTAACATCTCAACCACATGGATCGAATTGGGATGCGAACCCTTCGAGCCGCGTAAAATCCTGACATTGTGTGCAGGAGCTTTTTGTCTGAAAGCTATCCCAAGTTCCTCAACGAGGCTGTATATCCTGTCGCTGGAACTTACAAACGCCCTGATGCAGGTCTCATCTGTGCCGCGGCGTTTGACCCTTCGGTCATTTATCCCGGTCATTGATTCCCTCTTTCACTAAAACATATTTCATGGCTCTCCATTCATGGATGCCCCACAGGGCCAGAATGAAATAAATGAAAAACATCACTGGATATAGCATCCATCGGCTCCAGAAACCTTTGTTGAGACACATCTGGCATGCTGTGGATGACCTGGCTTCAAGACGTATGTATATCCTCCGCGCCTCATTACGCAGCAGCCGTATCGTTTATCAGCGGTCAAAAATGCAATGAGCAGTTTCCGTTTGGTTGGAACAAGCCCTTCTATTGACGATGACCTGAACTTCATTGGCAGCTTCTCGAAGAATTCATTGAAAGCGCTCTTCGATAGGTAAATACTGATATTATTCCCAGTTGGATAATTGGAGGTTATCCTCAGCCGCTCCTTCTCTTCGAATAACCGCACAGAAGTGCATTTGGTGGACAGAAGCTTGGGCTCATCTTTAGAATCCCATGCCGGAAGTTCGGTTATCTGGTACATTCACTCCTCCCTGGAAGGACATCAGGAATTGCAGTTATAAGCAGCAGTCTTCTGGCGCCATTTATTCCTTTTACTTTCACCCGTTTGATCAATCCCTGCTTCTCGAGATTTATCGTCCATCTACACGTTCGTTTCAAGTTTTTAGGCAGGTCGTTCCAGAACACCTGTTCTTTTTGCTGAACGATGTGCAGTATCTGATCTTCAGGATGTTCAGCAAACTTAATGTTGAAACACGGTGCAGGAGAGATATTCGAAAGCGTCCGCTCAGTGAATTGTTTTGTCATTTTAGTCCCCTTCTTTCTAAGCGTCCGGTGTATTCTCAGACAATTTCATGCTTCTATCCCCTTGCTCAGAACTTATTTCTGGTTTTTCTCTCTGGATGATTATCCTCTTGCTTTCAAGTTTCATCCAGACCTTTTCGCCTTTTATCAGTCCCAATTCGTTGGTGATCCAGTGTGGAATGTGTATATATGTCGAATTTGTTTTCAGATTTTTTTGAATACTCATTTGCTGCATACTTTTTCATCTCGCTTTGCTGTTGTGTATGATGTAATCAACTACTAACTTAAAAGGTTAAATAATTTTTCTACATAGTGCACTATATAGTTAACTCAGCATATGAATATATGAAAAATAATGCAGAAATGTAAAAATATTCCAAAGGAATGAAAAAAGGAAAAGTGGATTATGCTTTGGTTGATACCGATTCCAAAAGCATCTTCATGAAATCCACTATCTTTGGATCGCTCTGTGCAACCTGCATGAAATCCATTGTAACCTCTGAACTCTTCTCTTCAATCTCTAAGGCTGCCTTGATGTCAAGGGCAAGACCGCACTTGGAGCAGAACTTCGTTGTGGGAGAATTCATTACACTGCATCGGGTGCATTTCTTAGGACTCATTTGAACATCTTTTTTTTCATCGGTGACTATCCCGTGCATCTTTAGAAGTGCATCATCAACGTCTCTGCCTGAGAGGTGGACATAAATGGCTGCCATATCGCTGCCCTGTACCCATCCAAGATACTGCTTCATTTGTGCCTCAGTTAGATGTTTTGCTAAATGAGTGCTCCTGCTGTGCCTGAATAGATGAGGATGGATTCTTTTCTTTATTCCAGCCTTCAAAGCTATTCTTTTAAGATGCATCCTGATAGCACCGTATTGCAATGGCACATTCCTGCCAACCGTACCTATCCCGACCCAGACAAAAGCCTCTGGATTATCCCGGAAGGGATGATTTTCAAGCCAGGTAGCCAAGTAAGGTGATGAAAAAATTATTCTTACTCTTCGCATGCCTGTCTTGCCGTCCACTATGAGAACGGCTCCATACTGATCAAACTTCACATGCTTGATCTTCATATCTCCAAGTTCGCTTATCCTGGTGCCGCTTTCATAAAGACAGGCTACCATTGCCCTGTCCCTGGGATGTTCGCAGGCATTGATCATTTTCTCGATCTCTTCCTGGCTGAGCATATCTTCAGGAAGCTTTCTTGAGTCTTTTCTCATTGGTATTTTTATCCAGTCCACAATATCTTCCCTGCCAAGCCATCTGAAGAATTTTCTGATCAGGCTCTTGTAGTCCTGTTTAGTCCTTTCTTCCCTGTCCATGCGCTCAATACGGCCTACAAGCGTCATCATATCCTGCTTGGGCATGCTCTTGAAATCTTGTCCTACCATTTCAGCAAGCACTTTTAATTCGGTTAGATGCTTCAATACTCTGGCTATCTTCAGACCGTCGGAAAAACAATAGTTTTCAAACTCAAAAATATGCTGTTTGTTTGCTTCGTTGATACTTGAGTTTCTTATTCTCTCTTCAGTTGATTTGAGATTTTTTTCATGGTTGTATAACATTCTTACTTCACTCTCCGTTCTATTGCTTAAGCCTTAAGAGAGCAGGGTGAAAGTATTCCTAAAAACAGACGAATTGAACTTGTAGTTTTATGCGAGGGATGGGATTTGAACCCACGAACCCCTTCGGGATTAGCCCCTGAAGCTAACGCCTTTGACCGGACTGGGCGACCCTCGCACATTGGTTTAATTAACGATCAGTTATTTTTTGTCTTTTCACGCCTTAATGGTATAAATCTTATGTTATGTTGCCAGCAATTTCAGAAGCAGTGCTTTCTGGACATGCAGCCTGTTCTCAGCCTGGTCGAACACTGCAGAGTTCGGACCATCGACAACGTCTGCGCTGATCTCCTCGCCCCTGTGGGCGGGAAGACAGTGGAGCACCATCACATCATGTTTGGCCTGTTCTAAAAGCTTACTGTTGATCTGGTAAGGTTTGAAGTCCCGAAGCCTCTGGTCGTACTCCTCCTCGTCGCCCATGGATACCCAGACGTCGGTAGAAAGAATATCAGCATTTTTGGCAGCCTTCATGGGGTCGTGAATGACATTTACCACGGCGCCAAGTTCTTTTGCTTTCAAAACGACATCATAATTAGGCTCATACCCTTCAGGGCAGGCGACAGTTATTTTCATACCAGTGAGCGCGCATGCAAGAATAGCTGAATTGCACACATTATTGCCGTCCCCTATCCACGAAAAATTAAGCCCTTTGAATTTACCTTTGTACTCTCGTATCGTAAGAAGGTCTGCAAGGAGCTGGCAGGGATGCTCAAGGTCTGAGAGTCCATTGATGATTGGCACGGTTGCATATTTTGCCAGTTCAGTAAGTGTTTCATGTTTGTAGACACGTCCCATGATGGCATGGACATAGCGCGACATGACGCGGGCAGTGTCAGCCATGGATTCCCCGCGCCCGATCTGCGTATCCTTATAGTTCAGGTATATCGAATGACCTCCAAGGTCTGTCATTGCAACTTCGAACGACAGCCTGGTTCGGGTCGAAGATTTTTCAAAAAGCATTGCAAGAGTTTTATTCTTCAAAGAACTGGAGGCTTTCCCTCTCGTTCTTTTACCTTTCAGGTCAGATGCAGTATCAAGCAAGCTAATTATATCTTCATATGATAGATCAGTGATAGATAATAGATGCGATGGCAAAATCAGGATACTCCATTTTACCCTTCTGATGTAGATACCTATTTAAATTACTTTTCGTATAAAGTTAGGCACAGTTCAATATTGTCCCACAGCCGCATCAATCGATACCTTTAATAACAATAATCCACTTTAGGAAAGAACCGGGCTCGTGGTCTAGCTGGTTATGACGTCGCCTTGACATGGCGGAGATCCGGAGTTCGAATCTCCGCGGGCCCATTTTTTCGAAAATGCAGAACATTATCATTTCTCACAATGCATTTATATACTTCATCCTCATTAAGAGCAAAAAAGTACGAAGCGTTAATATAACGCAAGTTGAAGTCGATCAAAGTTGGATTTGATGAAGTGCAGGGCCAATGCGGAATCGTATGCCCGGAAAAGCATGTAAGTCAAACTCTATTTGTGAAGAACTAAAAATGCAGGCAATGTGTCTGCAACTTGTAAAAAAGCTCTCGTATTAGTGATATAAAGGAGAAATTAAATGTCGCATCCACACAGACCAAGGCGCGGTTCGATCGCGTACAGCCCGCGCATAAGAGCACGAAGCGAAATCCCACGTGTGAGAGCATGGCCGATGAAAAAAGAGGCGAAGCTCATGGGTTTTGCAGGTTACAAAGCTGGTATGACGCATGTAATAATGACTGATGATGTTCCAAACAGCCTGACTTTAGGCATGGAGATCTCTATTCCGGTAACGATCCTTGAGGCACCTCCTATGAAGGTAGCTGCCATACGGGTTTATAAAAATACAACGTATGGAGCAAATGCCATAGCTGAAGCCTGGACAACAGAACTGGATAAAGAGCTCAACCGTGCCATGACAGTTCCTAAGAAACACGACCTTCCAGCAGCACTTGCAAAGATCGATCAGCTCATCAAAGACGGGACAGCAAAAGACCTCAGAGTTGTCATGTACACTCTTCCAGAAAAGGTAACAGGCATATCAAAGAAAAAACCTGAGATCATGGAAAATAACATCGGCGGCACAGAATTAACAGCACGGTTCGAATATGCAAAGACACTTCTTGGAAAATCCATAAACATCAGTGATGTCTTCAATAATGGAGATATAATAGATGTCCAGGCGATAACAACAGGCAAAGGCACTCAGGGTCCTGTAAAGCGCTGGGGGATACAACTACAGAAATCCAAACATTCAAGAGCAGGCAGTGTTCGAGAAATAGGCACGTTAGGTGCGTGGCATCCATCACACGTAAGCTGGAGAGTCCCGCAGCTCGGTCAAACCGGATACCATCAGAGAACCGAGTTCAACAAGAGGATCATGCAGATAGGAAAAGACGGAAAGAACGTCACACCCGAAGGCGGCATCCTGAACTACGGCATTGTAAGGAATGATTATATAATTATCAAGGGAAGCGTGCCAGGCCCTGCAAAGAGATTGGTGCGAATGAGACCCGCGATCAGACTGAGAAAGACACTACCGGTTCCAGAACTCACTCAAGTGAGCCTTGAATCCAAGCAGGGGTGAATCCAATGGAAATAAATATTATCGATCTATCAGGAAAATCCGCAAAAAAGATAAATTCCGGGCTTTTTGATGAGCCGCTTCGTCCCGACCTTATCAAGAGGGCAGTACTTGCTTCCCAGGCTAACCGCCAGCAGCCATACGGACCACATATGTATGCAGGTTTGAGAACTTCTGCAGAAGGCTGGGGTCCTGGAAGAGGCGTATCAAGAGTTGCAAGACTGCGAAATGGCAGCAAAGCAGCAAGGATACCCCAGGCCGTTAAAGGCAGGGAAGCCCATCCGCCAAAACCCGAGAAAGACAGAACTGAAAAGATCAACGATAAAGAGCGTGCAAAAGCTATTAGATCGGCGATCGCAGCTACCGGAAATGCCCAACTCGTAAAAAAACGGGGACACAAGTTCCAGGCAAACTTACCATTAATAATAGTTGATGAACTTTCTTCGATAACAAAAACAAAAGATATCAGATCTTTCATGGAAGCAGTTCAGGTATGGGATGACATCGAAAGAGCAAAAATCAAGACGATAAGGGCAGGCAAAGGCAAGCGTAGAGGCAGAAAATACAAGCGCTCAAAGAGCATTCTGATCGTCACTGATGAGGATAAGGGACTTTTCAGAGCAGCCCGCAATCTTTCAGGCGTGGATGTCGTAACCTACGACCAGCTCAATGCTGAACTGCTGGCTCCTGGAACATCTCCGGGACGCCTGACCATCTACACCGAGGCTGCAATAGCAAAACTTGAGGAGGCAAATAAATGATAATACATCCGCATGTTACAGAAAAAGCCACGATGCTGGCAGAGCAGAAAAATCTGCTCCAGTTCATCGTTGGTGTAGATGATACCAAGACCAAAGTGAAAAAAGAGATCGAGGCTCTCTTCAAAGTAAAAGTGCACAGGGTTAACACGATGATGACCACAAAAGGAAAGAAAAAAGCCATTGTGGTATTCGAAGATCCGAACACTGCAACTGAATTAGCCTCCAGATTAGGATTGTTTTAGGTGATAATATGGGACATAGAATTAGAGCTCAAAGCAGGGGAAAAGGTTCTCCGACATACAAGGCGCCTTCTCATAAATTCAAAGCGAACCTTGAGCATCTTAAGATCAGCGAAGGTATAGTTACTGGAAAGATCCTTGAGATCATACACGATACAGCACGGTCAGCCCCTATTGCCAGGATATCATTCAGCAATGGAGAAGAGCGGTTGATGCTGGTGCCTGAAGGAGTTAATACAGATCAGATCATCCAGTGCGGGATATCAGTGCCGGTCGAGCCTGGAAACACTCTGACGTTATCTGAGATACCTGAAGGAGTACCTGTATGCAACATAGAATCACAACCTGGAGATGGCGGCAAATTCGCGAGGGCTTCAGGCATGTACGGAATGCTCATAGCGCATGATGTGGGGAAAACTATAGTACAGTTACCCAGCGGCAAGATGAAACAGCTCAACCCGAGGTGCAGAGCCGTAATTGGCGTTGTGGCAGGTGGGGGAAGAACAGAAAAACCGTTCTGTAAAGCAGGTAAGAAATTCCACAGGATGAAGGTACGAGCCACCAAATGGCCTACATCAAGAGGCGTGGCAATGAACGTGGTTGACCATCCATTCGGTGGCGGCGGTCAGCAGCATTGCGGCAGGCCAAAAACATGTGCTCGTGGCACACCCCCTGGAAGAAAGGTCGGGTCTATCGCAGCAAAGCGTACAGGAAGGAAGTGAGTAATTCATGGCAAAGAAGATATCATCAAAATTACCAAAAAGGAAAGGCGAATATACATACCGCGGAAAATCCCTGGATGATCTGCAGAAGTTAAGCCTGGAAGAGTTCGCACTGCTTGTACCATCGAGACAGCGAAGGACGATACAGCGCGGATTTTCAGAAGAGCACAAGAAGTTAATGCATAAAGTCAAAATAAAAGACCCGAATATCAGAACGCATCTGCGTGATATGATCGTTCTTCCCGAGATGATCGGCATGAAGATCGCCATACATAGCGGCAAGGAATTCACTCCTATTGAGATAATGCCCGAAATGGTCGGACATTATTTTGGAGAGTTCGTCCTTACGCGCAGGAAAGTTTCACACGGTGCAGCAGGTATAGGGGCTACAAGATCAAGCAAGTTCATTCCATTGAAGTGATTACATGAAATTAAACTATTCAATCGAAGCCAACCCTGAAAAAACCTCAAAATCGATAGGTAAGGAACTTCATATTTCAAGAAAGCATGCGCATGAGATCTCAACCGCAATAAAAGGAATGAAGGTCAATGTTGCCAGAGGTTTTCTGGAAAATGTAGTTTTGCTGAAACAGGCAGTTCCCTATAAGAGATATGTCAAGGACGTCCCTCACAAGAGAGGGATGTGCACAGGCAGATATCCGCAAAAAGCAGCCAAGGAATTCCTCAAAGTATTACAGAACGCGCAAAGCAATGCAAGATATAAAGGTTTTGATTCTGACAACCTGAGGATAGTGCTCGTTAATACCAAAAAAGGGCATACCTTTAGAGGATCAATGGCAAAAGCCCAGGGCAGGGCAACGCCCAAGAACCATGAAACCGTCAGCGTTGAAATGATACTGGAGGCACAATAATGGGAGTTGAACGCAAATTCGTAAAAAGCGGTCTTGACAGAGCCCAGATAGCTGAATATTTCGGTAAGCAGCTGGAGCGAGCCGGATACGGCGGAATGAATATCAACCGGACCCCTATGGGAACCCAGGTCACGATATATGCTGAAAAACCCGGCATGATCATTGGAAAAGGCGGAAAGACCATACACAAGCTTACCCATGACCTGGAAGCTGTTTTCCATATAGATAATCCCCAGATAGATGTACAGGAAGTCAGGATCCCTGAACTTAATGCACAAATGATGGCATCTCGGCTTGCAGGCGCTATCGAACGAGGACTTTACTTCAGGAAAGCAGGTCATAATATGCTCAGGAGAATAATGGAATCAGGAGCCCATGGATGCGAGATCGATATCGCAGGGAAACTCACTGGTCCAAGAAAAAGAACTGAGAAATTCGTTGCAGGCAATATGCTCCATGCAGGAAATCCTGCAATGGAACTTGTCGACAAGGGATTTGCCATCGCCATCAAAAAACTTGGTATAATCGGATGCCGCGTGCGGATAGTCCCGCCCTCGGTCACACTTCCAGGCAGGTTCAAGACAGTACAGGGAACAGAACCCCAGGCTCAGGAACAAAAACAAAAGGGCATTGAGGAACTTGTGAAAGCGCCTGCTGCTGTAAAACCAGAAACTCAGGCAGTACAGGAACCCAGGCCAGTCGTGGCAGCGCAGGAAGTTGTCGAATCGCAGAAAGAGCAGTCAGATTTCCATGCAGGCAACATTGAAGAGCGTATGCACAGCGATGTCAAGGAACACAAGCATGATGGATATGATTACTGGCATCCAGCTTCCCGAATGCATAAGATGGAGGAAAACTGATGGCAATACTTCGAGGCGAGGATATCCGGAAAATGAACGCTACTGAGCAGACAGAAGAACTGGACAAGCTCAAAATGGAACTTATAAGGGAACGCGCCATTGCTTCGGCAGGAGGCGCTCCCGAAAATCCAGGCAGGATAAGAGAGATCAGAAGGACGATAGCAAGGATAAAAACAATACAAAAGGAGCTTAAAAAATAATGAAACTTGTACCACACAATGTCATTCACCATGAACTAATCGGTCTTGATATCACAGTAGTGGACAGCAAGAACAATTCCCTCAATGGAATAGAGGGACGAATAATCGATGAAACAAAAAACATGTTTAAAGTAGAAACTGATGACCTGGAGAAAATGATCCCTAAATCCGGTTCATCATTTATATTTACGATCTCATCTCCACATCAAACGAATGATGGTAAACGTTACTTACCGTCAAACATAAAAGTTGATGGAAGATTATTGCTCTCGCAACCCGAAAATAGAATTCAGACAAAATTTAGAAAGAAATTCAGGAAATAAAAGAGGTATTAATAATGAAAAGTGATATCGGGCTGGATGTTCAACCGCCAACAAAAGATTGCACAGATCCGAATTGTCCGTTCCATGGAGTGCTGCCTGTAAGAGGTCAGGTACTTCGCGGAGTCGTGGTCAGTGATAAAATGAACAGTACAGTAGTCGTGCAGAGAGCATTTGTTAAAAAGAATGTCAAGTACGAAAGATACGAAAAAAGAAAGACAAAGGTCCATGCTCATAATCCCCCATGCATAAACGCAAAAGCGGGCGATAATGTAACGATCGCAGAATGCAGACCACTTTCCAAGACAAAATCATATGTTGTGATTGAGGTGGCAAAATGAGAGGAATGAAAGCAAAGATCCCAAGATCCATTAACAATGCAACAAGAATGGAAGTCGCAGATAATACAGGAGCGCGAATCGTTGAAGTTATTTCGGTATTGAAATATCGCGGAGTTAAGAACAGACTTCCACGGGGCGGCATTGGTGATACATTTATAGTAAGTGTCAAGAAAGGAACCCCTGAAATGAGAAAACAGATGTTCAGGGCAGTTGTGATACGCCAGAAAAAGGAATTCAGAAGACCTGATGGTCTCAGGGTCCAGTTCGAAGATAATGCCTGCGTTATCGTGGATGAAGAAGGCGTTCCAAAAGGAACAGAAATAAAAGGACCTGTAGCCAGGGAAGCGGCTGAGAGATATTCCAAAATAGCTTCTGCAGCTTCGATCATTGTATAGGTAGATAATTATGACATCCACACAGCCAAGAAAACAGAGAAAATCCAGATATCAGGCACCACTCCACTTAAGGAATAAATTAATGGGTGCAATGCTCAGCGAAGATCTTAGAGCAAAACATAAGATAAAATCGATCCCGGTACGGTCTGGAGATACCGTTAAAATTTTGCGGGGCGATAGCAGGGACACAGAAGGTAAAGTAGCAGGCGTTAACCTTGATAAATTGACTATTACCGTTGACGGTGTTACTGTGACTAAATCAGATGGTACCGAAGTACCAAGACCGATACACCCCTCAAATGTAATGATCACGAAATTAGAACTTAACGATAAAAGACGCTTGGGTGATTAAATGGGCAGACATCATAGAAGAGTAGCGGCCCCAGCAGCATGGCCGATTGAGAAAAAGACACATGCATGGGTTGTCGGCGCGAACGCCGGTAGCCATTCCATGATAACAGGCATTCCATTACTCATTGTAGTAAGAGATATGCTTAAACTTGCAACTAATAGCCGGGAAGCAAAGACAATAATCAATGAAGGGAATGTACTTGTAGACGGCATACCCCGAAAAGATTATAAATATATGACCGGACTTTTTGATATAATCTCGCTTCCAACGATCAATGAGTATTACCGACTTCTGCTGGATGCAAATAACAGGTTCAAACTTTACAAAGAAGAACCTGGTGCAGCCAAACTATGCAGGATTAATAATAAGACCATTGTGAAAAAAGGTGCTATGCAGCTTAATCTGCACGATGGAAGTAATGTTCTTGCATCAAATGAATATAAGACATTTGATACGATCATGCTGTCTTTACCTGACCGGAAGATCATTAAACATATGCCCTATAAATCTGGAAATCTCGCCATCGTTATAGGAGGGGAACATTCCGGAGAAATAGGAAAGATCAAGCAGATACGCAAAGTACGCGGGTCAGGAACGAACATGGTAGTGCTATCCAACGATACCGATTTCGAGACCATTGAAAAATATGTATACGTGATCGGTGAAACATCTCCTGAGATCAAGGTGGTTTAAATGAACCCAATGAGAGCACTTTCGATTGATAAGATAACAGTTCATATTGGAACTGGAGAAAGCGGTGAGAGATTGACGACCGCAGAAAAACTGCTCCAGACGATTGCAAAACAGAAGCCGATCAGAGCAATGGCAAAAAAGACCATACCAACATTCGCTATAAAGAAACATGAACCAATAGGATGCAAGGTTACCCTCAGGGGAAATAATGCAGCCGATTTCTTCAAGACGGCTTTAAAGATCATTGAGAATAAATTAAATGAATCCCAGTTCGATACCAACGGTAATTTTTCATTCGGTATTGAGGAACATACAGATTTTCCAGGAATGAAATACGATCCAACAATAGGTATCTTCGGGATGGATGTCAGCGTGGCGCTGAAAAGGGCAGGATACAGGATAAGCAAAAGAAAGATCGAATTTCATAAGATACCACAGACTCATAGATTGACCAAAGAAGATGCCATCTCTTTTGTCAAAGAAAAATATGGTGCGGAGGTAGTTTAGATGGAACGAAGTAAGAAAAAATTCGGAGGCGGAGCTAATGTATGCAAACGATGCGGCAGAAAACAAGGACTTGTTCGAAAGTACGACATATACCTCTGCAGGCAGTGTTTCCGTGAAATTGCATATAGCATGGGCTTTGAGAAATATACATAGGTGATTTTGATGTTAATGGATCCACTTGCAAATGCATTATCAATAATAAAAAATGCTGAAGATACAGGTAAACCCGATTGTACGATCAATCCTGCTTCCAAACTTATTGGAAGCGTGCTGAAAGTCATGAAGGACAATGGATACATCGGCGAATTCGAATTGATCGACGATGGAAAATCTGGCATTTTTAAGGTACAGCTTAAAGGAAAAATAAATAAGTGTGGAGTTATCAAACCACGACACGCTATCGGGAAATTAGAATTCGAAAAATGGGAAAAGAGATTCCTGCCGGCACGAGGTTTTGGATCGATAATCCTGACCACACCCGACGGAGTAATAACCCATTCCGAAGCCAGAGAAAGCGGCATCGGCGGGCAGTTACTCGCTTATGTATATTAGGTGATGGTTATGGAAACGAATAGAACAGTAATAATCCCGGAAGGAGTGAACATTACTATTGAGAACATCAACGTAATGATCAAAGGTCCGCTCGGGCAGATAAAGAGAGATATATGGTATCCCGGGATCACGATCAAAAAAGAAGATTCCACGTTAGTCATTGGTTCAGATATTCTAAGAAGAGAACAACTGGCAATGATCGGAACTTTTGAGTCACATTTGAAGAATATGATCGTTGGAGTAACAAAAGGATATGAATATACGATGAAAGTGGTATATTCCCACTTCCCTATCCAGTTAAAGACCGAAGGGAATAAAGTAATGATCAATAATTTCCTTGGTGAAAAGAAATCAAGAAAAGCCAGCATAAAAGGCGAATCAAAGGTCACGATAAAAGGTGATCAGGTGATCATTACAGGCATCAATAAAGAAGATGTCGGGCAGACGGCTGCAAATATCCGCATGGCCACAAAGATCAAAAGATTCGACCCCAGGGTGTTCCAGGACGGAGTTTACCTTGTGGAACAGGCACAGGGGCGGTGAAAACATGGAAGACGAAGCAATAAAACAGCTTACGACCCTGGACGGGGTTGGAAAAGCCAAAGCCAAATTACTCTATGAAGCAGGGTATGTAACAATTGAATCAATCCAGAAAGCAGATGTAAAGGATATCGCGGATATCAAGGGAATTGGAGAAAAACTTGCAGGCAAGATCAAGGCATCTGCAGGTGAGGCCGAACCAGAAGTGGAAGAGAAATCTGTAGAGATCATTGAAGCTCCAGAGATATTCATTACCATTGATGATGAAACAAAAAGACTTCTTGATGTCAGAAAGAAACAGAAAAGCAAGAAGCCGCATTTCCTTCAGACTGATTCCCACAAGAAAAAGAAACTTAAGGATTACTGGAGAAGACCAGACGGTATCCATAACAAGACCAGGTATGGTGTTAAAGGAAAATGCCCACGTGTAGAAAGAGGATTTGGAAGCCCGGTGCTCGTAAAAGGACTTCATCCTTCAGGATTTGAAGAGATCCTTGTGAGTACACCGAACGATCTTGATTCCTTGATAGCACAAACACAGGCGGTCATGATAGCCCATACTGTTGGGGGAAGAAAACGCGCAATAATCGAGAAAAAAGCGATCGAGCTTGGACTTAAGATATTGAACCCCACAAGGAGGGTAGCAACATGACAGATCTTAAAAACCAGAGACGTCTGGCAGCAGAAGTAATGGATATTGGAGTCAACAGGGTATGGATGAATCCCGAATCTTCAAAAGATATTGCTGTTGCTCTGACGCGTGAAGATGTTAGAAAGTTGATCGAAGAAGGAAAAGTTGGCAAAAGAGCCATCAAAGGGATAAGCCGCGGACGTGTACGCAAGGCGAAAGAGACACGTGCATACGGCCACAGGAAAGGGCATGGCTCAAGAAGCGGGGCTAAAGGTGCCAGAAGACCCAAAAAAGAAATGTGGATGAAAAAGATCCGGGCTCTGCGCAGTTTGCTCAGTGAACTTCGCGAAAATAAGACCATTGAAGTTTCAACATACAGGAAATTGTATGCCAAAGCAAAAGGTGGGGAATACAGGAGCAGAGCGCACCTTAAATCTCACATTGAACAAACGAAAGGAAAAGGTGTATAATCATGGCGACAGGACCAAGATACAAGGTACAGTTCAGACGAGTTAGAGCTGGAAAAACAGATTACAGAGCAAGAAAGCAACTTATCATTTCCAGAAAACCCAGACTTGTAGTGAGAAAAAGCCTGAAAAATACTAATATACAGCTGGTAATACCTGCTAAAGAAGGCGATTCTACCCTTGTTTCAGCAAATACCGTTGAATTGAAGAAATACGGGTTTAGCGGGACAGGAAACTTACCATCTGCATACCTTGCTGGATTGTTGATCGGCTACAGGGCAAAGAAAAATGGACATGAACAGGCTATACTGGACATTGGATTGAGCCACGCCACAAAAGGCGGACGTATATTTGCCGCCCTGAAAGGAGCGGTAGATTCAGGTCTTTCCGTACCTCATGATCCAGAGATATTCCCGAGCGAAGAAAGGCTCAATGGAAAAAGCATAGACAAATTCAGAAAAACAAACATATCAGCGCAATTTGAATCTGCGAAGCAGAAGATTCATGGCGAATTCAGGTGAATAAAATGAGAGATAGAGAATTCAAAGAACATGAAGAAGAATGGGTGCCTGTGACAAGGCTCGGTAAACTTGTTAAAGAAGGACAGGTTACGACCATGAATGAAGCACTTGAATCCGGACTTCCGATCAGGGAGTCCAAGATCGTGGATGCACTGATACCGGAAATAAGAGATGAAGTCCTTGATATTAACATGGTGCAGAGAATGACCGACTCCGGAAGAAGAGTCAAATTCAGAGCCACGGTAATTGTTGGCAATGGCGATGGCTTTATCGGGATCGGAGAAGGCAAGGATGTTCAGGTAGGTATCGCTATCAGAAAGGCGATAGATACCGCAAAAATGAATATCAAAGGTATCAAGAGAGGATGCGGTTCATGGGAATGCGGCTGCGGTCTCGGGCATACCGTCCCATTCGCAGTAAAGGGCAAGGTCGGCAGCGTTACGGTTGAACTTAAACCAGCACCTCGCGGGCTGGGTCTTGCTTCAGGCGGAACTGCAAAGAAAGTGCTTGAAATAGCAGGAATAAAAGATGTCTGGGCTCAGGCGACCGGTGAAACAAGGACGACTCTTAACTATGCAAGGGCGACCTATGATGCGCTCATAAGGACTACTACCATGAAGGTGAAATAAATGTACGCTTTAGTTAGACTGAGAGGTGGAGTAAAAACAAGGCAGGATATCAGGGATACACTTGAAATGCTGAACCTTGACAGGATCAACCACTGTGTACTTGTCCCGGAAACAGACAATTATATGGGTATGATTCGCAAAGCAAAAGATTACATCGCATGGGGCAACATAAATCCAGAAACCCTTTCATTGATATTGAAGAACAGGGGAAAACTGGAGGGCAGAAAAGCTCTCACAGAAGAATACCTTAGCAAGAACACAAAATTCAAGTCGTTCGATGAACTGGCAAAAGCACTATGTGATGGGACAGCTTCGATCCAGGATGTTCCGAAAATGAAACCTGTTTTCAGGCTACATCCGGCAAGAAAAGGGCTCAGAGGTACTAAGAGAAATACCCTCGAAGGCGGATCCCTTGGATTCCACGGAGCTGAAATAAATTCCTTGATCAATAAGATGAGGTAATTATCATGAGCAAGCAAAAAACAAAGAAATTCCGCGGAAAGAGATCGTTCGGCGGCGGCACGCATAAGAACAGACGAGGCGGAGGAAGCCGCGGAGGACGCGGAAATGCTGGCACATGCAAGCATCATTTCGTAAGGTCAATGCAGCGTGGTTTGAGCTTTGGAAAGCACGGCTTCAAGAGACCGCTGTGTCAAGCCAACGATAAAGTCATTGTCAACATCGGTGAACTGGATGAAGCTATTGAACAGCTTGTGGCTGATAAGATGGCTGAGAAAAAAGGGGATGTGTTCCATATAAATCTGGAAAAACTTGGCATTGAGAAAGTGCTGGGAAGCGGAAAAGTTTCAAAATCCCTTTTTATCACTGCATCCGAGTTTTCTTCTGTTGCCAAACAAAAAATAGAAGACGCAAAGGGTAATGCGATAGTGTTATCTGAAAAGACGACTACTGAGTAAAGAATATGGCTTTTGAAAGTCTCGCACCCCTATTGAACCGATTGCCAGCGGTAAAACGCCCTGAAGGTCACGTCCATTTCAAGAAGAAACTTGGATGGACGCTTGGTATCCTTGTGCTGTATTTTACTCTGGCGAACATACCTTTGTTCGGTCTGGATAAGAACTCGATAGACCTTTTTGAACTTTACCGTGCCTTCTTTGCCGGCGCCTCTGGTTCGCTTATGGTGCTGGGGATAGGTCCGATAGTTACTGCATCGATCGTATTGCAGTTACTTGTCGGGGCAGGCGTAATTAAAATGGATCTTAGCGATCCGCATCAGCAGGCTATTTTCCAGGGGCTGCAGAAACTTCTTGTATTCGTGATGGTAGCGCTTGAGGCTCTTCCCCAGATACTGGGCGGTTACATGCGACCTGATGAAGGACTTGCAGTTATACTCGGAGTTCCCTCAAGTTATATCACCATACTTCTGTTCATCCAGATATGCATTGGAGGCATACTTATCCTGTACATGGATGAGATAGTCTCCAAATGGGGTATCGGATCAGGCGTCGGGTTGTTCATTATCGCAGGTGTATCCCAGCAGATCGTCACAGGTATTTTTAACTGGAAATCTGATAACACAGGGTTACCGATAGGGCTTATTCCAAAGTGGATATATTTTGCAGGTCCGTCCTCGCCAATTTCGGGAGTGGAATTTTTCATGACACCTAACGGATTACAATATCTGCTTGTCCAGGGCGGTATTTTGGCTCTTGTAAGCACTGTTGTCATTTATCTAATGGTCGTGTATGTAGAAAGTACCAGAATAGAAATACCACTGGCTCACGCTGCGGTTCGAGGTGCACGCGGACGATTCCCTGTCAAGCTTATTTATGCAAGCGTTCTTCCTATGATCCTTGTGAGGGCACTCCAGGCAAATATCCAGATGATAGGACTGATCCTCTCAAGTAAAGGTATTAAGGTACTGGGGGACTATGGCTCAGATGGGACGCCTGTTAGCGGTATCATGTATTATCTTGCCCCTATCAACAGCCCCAGTGACTGGATACCGTCGCTTGTTCAATCGCATTTCACGAGTCTTGCGGCGACGCCTCCTGCAGTCTGGCAGATATTGCTGCATGTGATGACAGACGCCTTCATGCTAATAGGAGGCGGCATAGTGTTCGCTCTCTTCTGGATCGAAACTACTGGAATGGGTGCAAAGAACGTTGCTGAAAAGATACAGAAGTCAGGTATGCAGATACCTGGATATCGACGAAGCAGCGGGACGCTTGAAAGGGTCATGCAGCGGTATATCCCCAAGGTGACTGTGATAGGCGGCGCTTTCATTGGTTTTCTCACGCTGATCGCAAGTCTTATGGGTACTCTTGGAGGCGCAGGCGGAACAGGTTTGCTGCTTACGGTAAGTATCATGTACAGGTTGTACGAAGATATAGCAAGCCAGCAGATGATGGAAATGCATCCAATGATGAGAAGCTTCTTCGGAAAAGAATAAGAAGCATCCATTTTTTTTTATGACCAGGATAATTTTCAAAGATGCCAGAATTACCCAACCGCAGGATAACCAGCCAGAGCAAATAAAAAAGATATTTCCTGATATTTCACCTGTAAAAAAGGGAGATATTGTAGCTATTAAGATCCATCCGGGTGAATATGGCAATACTACTCACGTCAGACCTGTTATTGTTAGAACAGTTGTTGACCTTGTAATAAAAGAGGGCGGCATACCTTTTGTAACAGACACAACGACCTTATACAAAGGAATGAAACTCAATGCCGCTGAACTAATCCAGGGTGCAGCTATGAATGGTTTTACCCATGCAAGCATGAATGCTCCTTTTATTGTTGCAGATGGGTTAAGGGGCGGTGATGGAAGAGAGATAAAGATCAATGGGGAAGTGCTTGATAGCATTACAGTCGCTTCAGGTATTGCAGAAGCTGATTCGATGATCGTCATATCTCACGGGAAAGGGCATCCTGCATCAGGTTTCGGTGGCGCTGTCAAACACCTTGGAATGGGATGTCTTGACCGGGCGGGTAAAATTAAAGTCCACGAGGTAGGAAGACCTTCGATCGATCCTGAAAAATGTATCCAGTGCGGGGATTGCGTAGAAGTTTGCCCATGGGGCGCAATAGCTCCGCCAATCATAGACCATTCCAGATGCTGCGGTGAGTTATCCTGTGCAGATGCCTGCCAGCAAGAGGCGATCATACCGCCGCAGGATGCCTCTAATAGAATGCAAAAAAGATTGGGAGAAGCGGCATCAGGTCCGATCAGGGCGCTCAAAGGGCGTATTGGTTATATCAACTGGGTTTATGACCTTACACCCGGGTGCGATTGCTTTAATTTTTCAGGGGAGCGTTTTGTTGAAGATATAGGAATACTTGCTGGGACAGACCCGGTAGCCATCGATTCTGCCACGATCGATCTCATTAATGAACGAATGAAAATAAACGGGAAGTCGATATATCATGTATGGGGAGTAGATCCCTTCATACATCTGGATTCTGCTGAAAAAATAGGATGCGGTAGTCGAAAATATGACAGAAGATGATGAACTTTCACTGATACGAAAAAAGAAGCTGCAAGAAATGATGAAACAGCAGTCTGATAAAATGGCACCAAAACGTTCCACTGTTATCGAAGTGTTCACCTCCCCCACATGCCCTCATTGCCCGAGGGCACTCTTGATGGCAAAAGAGGTTGCTGCTTCGATGCCAGGCATACAGGTCGTAGAACAATCCACTGCAACACCGCAGGGATTCGCAAAAGCTGCACTTTACAACGTCCAGGCCGTTCCCACGGTTTTCATTAATGGAAAACGCGCTTTTGTTGGCGCGCCGCCTTCAGTCGAGGCGCTGCGGCAAGCGGTACGACCATGACCTGAAAAAAAATAGCAACGAACACAACGAACTCAATACGAACTCACGCCCCCGGAGTTCGTTTTAGTTCGTACCAGTTCGTTGTTTTTTTCATGTTCATCTACGTAACAGAAGGTTCATAGCTGACTCTGTGGTTTTTCAAACAAGAGGAAAATAAGAAATCTCATACTTACCTGATCTCAAATGGCACGCACTCGATCTCCCCGCCAGTTCGACCATTTAATTCCACTCCACCTTTTACCCCTTTAACCTCAAGCCCGTTGAACTCATCAGCCCCGCAAAGTATATCCTGTTCAGGATGTGTCCCTGGAATAATACTGCATGATACACGCGTCCTGGGTCCTGCTGAGACTACGACTTTAAGGCGTTTCGATGCAGGATGGTTTTTTGGCAGGACAATGAATGGTGAACCTACCTCACGTATCATATACAACACACATTTAATTCCATTTATGATCTTTTCATCTGTCCCGAAACCAGAAGCTACCAGCAGATCTTCGGGGTCAAGCGCCAGAATGATCTCCTCTTTCTCAGTTTCAAGTAAAAATTGAGTATGATCTCCTGCCTTGACTATGCCAAGTGTCCCCTCTCTTCCCCGCAGAAGGAGCATTTCATCATAGTTAAGAGGGATCATTCTTCCTTGAACATCAGGTTTACACTGGTCGAATGACATGATGGGCATGTCACTTTTTTCCCGACACCTCTGAACTCGTTCTTGCAGTCACTGCACTTGTAAAATTTTGCATTCAGGGATGTAATTTCGATATTGAACGCATCACCGACGCTGCACATGTTTTTGTTCACCTCCAATATAATGATCGTAATCTTGTTTGGTTATTGTTCCATTATACAATATATATTTATCGAATAGCCAACAAATTGGAAATAGCAGCTTGATGGGGGAAAATTTGAAAATCGATAATCAATATAACTCATGCTGGTATAATAAATTGCAATTTGTTCTCTTTTTATTAGCTTTTTTTGCATTTGGTATTGGAGATACCATCAGTAGTATACATTTGATTGAACACAAAGGAATTATGGGAGAGTGGAACTTAATTGTACGGCACCTGATTCTCAATTATGGTATTATGAACTTCATAGCAATAAAAATAAGTTTTTCTCTATTGATATTATTTTTACCTTTCTTGCTAATAAATAAGACTGTTTATTGGATGATGAATGGTTTTCTTATTTCATTTATCTTTGCAGGAACATTAGGTACGGTTCTTAATATTCAAGCTGCTATGAATAGAGTACCTTATCTTTCCCCGGAACAGGCAATTGTGATATTTATGCTATTGGTCTTTATACTGACGAATATAGGAGATGAAATTGATAAAAGAGTACATCTAAAAATTAGACCATATTTTGATTGCTTCCTGAAAGATATAGCAATCTTCATAAGCCACAATGATAAAAACGTAAGCAATGAACAAGAGAAAAATAATTGATCACTGGGTTATTATAGGTGTTTGTATTATAATAATTTTGATCGGCATAAATATCCCGTATACAACTACTGAATCTTATACTGAAAAAGAACTTTATACAGAACAAGAACCGTATAATACGACACAAACATACTATGAAAAAGAAGCCTATATAGATAATGTCCCATTGAATATCAAAGCAACTGTGAACTGGCATATATCTGATCGCCTTGTTTTTGACCAGTTTGATCTAATTGCAGTATTAAAAAATACCGATAATGTGACCGGGGAATTTTGGGTAAAGTTTCATGTAGAAAGCACAAGAGGATTTCATGACTTTACAATAAATAGAACTTCTTTAAAGCCGGGTGAAAGTTATCAGATCAAAGAAAGGATCAATGGCAGTTTTTCATATATTACATACCGGATATATCAACCTGCTATTGAAGTTGAGAAGTTCAGGGATATCCCCAAAGAAAGAACCATAAATACAACTCGTCCTGTTGAAAGATCACGTGATGTACTCAGGGTCAAGAAAAATACATTGTCCTTACTTCAACGAATATTGAACTATCCGCCAAACTATGAACCTGAACCGCCTGCGGAAAAACCAGTAGAAAATGTAGACGAGAACTGGGAGGAATAGTATACACGGTCCTAAAAACTCCTCGATTAGTTACACACCGCACACATTAGATTAATAATCATAAGGGATAATATTGACCGATGACTGATGTGCAGTATATTAATCATCCTCTTTTAAAGCCGGATACGGTTGAGCAGAGACTCTATCAGCTTTCATTGGCAGGAGAGGCTCTGAAAAAATCCACTCTTGTCGTACTCCCTACTGGACTGGGGAAAACCGTAGTGGCTCTATTCGTGATGGTAACTCGTCTTTCGAAAGGAAAAGTCATGATACTATCCCCTACGAAACCTCTTGTTGAGCAGCATGCCGCATTTTTCAGGAACGTCCTTAACATCCCGTCTGAGGAGGTGGTGCTTTTCACAGGTGGAACACCTCCAGGAAAAAGGGCGCTGATGTGGGAAAAAGCAAAGGTCATAGTTTCCACACCTCAGGTTATCGAGAACGACCTTCTGGCAAAAAAGATCAGCCTCGAAGACGTATCATGCATAATCTTTGATGAGGCGCACAGGGGAACCGGGGATTACTCGTATGTGTATATCGGGGAAAAATATGCACTACAGGGTAAAGATCAGCTCGTGCTTGGAATTACTGCAAGCCCGGGCAGTGACCCTTCAAAGATCCAGGAGGTTTGCGCAGCACTTCACATTCATGCGGTCGAGATAAGGACTGACTCTGACCCTGATGTCAGACCGTATGTTTTCGAGAAGGACATCGATTGGAGATATGTGGCCATTCCTGTAGAAATAAAAGTGTTAAGGCAGTTGATGGATAAAGTTCTCGCAGACAGGTTGAACAAACTGAAAGATCTTGGTCTTATCCCCTCATCAAAGAGATTATCTAAAAGGGAGATGCTTGATCTCCAGGCGCGCCTTCAGTCGCAGGTACGCTCATCTCCTGACCAGAAGATCTACCAGGGCATCTCACTTCTCGCAGAGATCTTCAAGGTCAGCCATGCCATAGAAATAGCGGAAACTCAGGGAGTTTCCGCTCTGGAAAAGTATTTTGAAAGGCTTACGAACGAAGCACTGTCAAAAAACGGTAGCAAAGCAGCAAAGCGCCTGATGGATGACCTCAGCATGCGCCAGGCAGTACATCACCTGGCAGGATGCAACGGCAATAATCCGAAACTCGGGATCGTGAAGGAACTTGTTGAGAAACAGGTCGCTGCCGCGCCACAGTCCCGGGTGATCGTTTTTACGAACTACAGGGACACTGCTGAACTTGTCACAGAGTCTCTTAAAGAAGTGCCCGGGGTAAAACCTGTTCGCTTTGTGGGGCAGGCAAGCAAGTACAAAGATACAGGGCTTACGCAAAAACAGCAGGTTGAGATCCTGCAGAAATTCAGGGAAGGTGAGTATAATACGCTTGTCGCAACATCCGTGGCTGAAGAGGGACTGGACATCCCTGCTACCGACCTTGTGGTGTTCTTTGAGCCAATTCCTTCCGAGATCAGGAGCATCCAGCGAAAAGGCAGGACCGGGCGAAAACATGCCGGACGCGTGGTGATCCTTATGGCAAAAGGGTCAAAGGACGAGGCGTATCACTGGAGCAGCAACAGGAGGGAGAAAAATATGCTCAGTTCCATGAAGAACATGGATCTTGATATCGAAGAAAAGACAGAGGACAGACTTCCTTCTGCTCAAGATGGACAAAAGAATTTACTTGATTTCCCCCAACAAACTGAAAAAGAGCCAGAGACAAAGAAAATAAAAGTTTTCGTTGACCAGAGAGAGATCCGTTCCCATGTGGCGCGCTCGCTTGAGAAGCTTGGGATGGATATTACATTAAAGACCCTGGAAGTGGGAGATTATGTGGTGAGCGACCGTGTTGGTATTGAGAGAAAGACAGTGGAAGATTTCCTGAGTACCCTCATGGACGGAAGAGACCTGTTCGGACAGATCTCGGACCTGAGGCGCACGTTTGATCGCCCCGTGCTTATTATAGAGGGCGAGGGGCTGTACACAACAAGGCAGATACATGCAAATTCCATACGCGGGATGCTGTCAAGCATTGCAATTGATTTTGGGGTGCCTATCATCTTTAGCAGGGACGAAGAGGAGACCGCTGCGCTGATAGCTATTATGGCAAAACGTGAACAGATCGAGGAAAAAAGGGATGTCAGCCTTCATGGGAAAAAGACATCGCTCACTCTTAAAGAGCAGCAGGAATATGTCATATCATCCCTTCCAGAGATAGGTCCGGCTGTGGCACGGAACCTGCTTTTGCATTTTGGAAACGTGGAACGCGTGATGAGTGCATCGCGGGAGGAGCTTATGGAAGTGGGGCTTGTGGGTCCAAAGACAGCGGACAGGATAAGGGAAGTTGTGAATGGAGTTTATAAGGGGTAGTCATCTGGCGAAAAATGGATATAACAATGTCAGAATTCACAGTCAGTAAAATAATCGAAATCCATGATGAAATCATACGAATATATGGTGGAACAAGAGGGGTATTGAGCGAGGCAACACTTGAAATGCTGGTTTATAAAGTAAATCAGGAGAACGATATTTTCAGGAAGGCAGCCTTAATTCTGCACAGGATAGCTTCACAGCATCCGTTTTTTGATGGAAACAAGAGGACTGCCCTGGTGGCAGCAGAAAAAATGCTTTACGATGAAGGATATTGCATTGATGCGGAGCAAGATGAAAAAGTTGTAATGATGCTCCGAATAGCGAAATACAAGTGCTCAATCAAATCCATAGAAGAATGGATATCGGAAAGAGCCAGAGAACTACATATGGGATAATGTACTGAGAGCCTTATCGTTTCTGTGCATTACTTCTTTCACGGTTTCCTTATCTTTGGGTGTAAGTCCCTCTTCTTTTCTAACCACTTTTCCGGGCTTTCTTTCTGGACATCTCATTGATAATAGCAATTGTCTTTATCCTATATAAACCGTGATGCAAGTCTCACATAGAAAATCAAAATAAATATGGAAGAAAAAATAAATTTCAAAATTTATTTTTTCTTGAACTTTGACATAATATCTTGGATGGCTCTATTGATCGGCTCAGTATTGATCACCGGTCTATTTGTGGCGGGTCCCATGTTCAATTTTGCTTTCAGGGCTTCAATGCTCAGGATCTCCTTTGAGGTCAGGACAAATATCGAGACCGCGCCAAGAACCGTAATTATTCCAACAACAAGGAACAGGTTGAGAGGTTCTTCTTTGACCGGGATCGTGGCCTTCTGATCCAGTATCGCCACTGTATAATTACCCGGGGGCAGGGTCATTTTCTGAGTGAAATTGATCTCCTGTTTTGCTCCAGGATCAAGTGTCACATTCTTATTTTGAATAACTGTATCGTTGACCGAAAGCCCAACCTGGAGCGTGCCTCCTTTTGTGCCCACGTTGGAGATATTGGCACGAACAACATAGTTCTGGTTCGTGAATATCACAGCTGGTTTGATATCAAGATCAAGCGCCTTGAATTCAGTGAAAGGCATTCTGATCGAGATCTCTCTTACTACGCTTAAATATCCTTTCTTTAAGGCTCCAAGGTTATGCGTACCGCTCACATCGAAGGTATATTTTAGTGTCCCATCGCTACTGGTGATACCAATGGGTTTACCATCGAATGTAATATTGGCACCTGAGATCGCGCTTCCGTTCGAGATCACCTTGATAGATACCGGTATTCCCTGATCAATGATCACAGGCAATTCGAATCTCAGGGCTATATCCTTGTATTCTGAAACCTGTATCGTTCTTGTTGCTGTATCATATCCAAGTTTTGTAGCTGTTATTGTATGCTGACCTGCCTTGGTAAGTAAATAATCCAGTTTGCCAGAGCTGTTGGTATTTCCAATTACTGTGCCATCAAAGCTGACTTCCGCGTTATCAATAGGGGTCGATGCTCCTGCAGTCACAGTTATGGTTATTGTATCTCTTGCCATTGGTGTTGCAGGGGCATCGATACTGAGCTGGCTTGCGGAAAGTGTTGTGCCGTTTGCCATTATGAATGGATAGAACCTGACATCTGAGGAATCTGCTACTTTGAATTTGATATTTCCCATCACATCCAATGTAGTGGCTGCGGATAAGCTGACAGTGCCTGGATTATCCATTTTGATCTGAGTATCAGAAATCTCATTAACTTCCATAATTCCATATCTATCGCCCTGATTTATTGAAGTGTAGGTTTCAGATATCTGGAAAACACCTTTTACAAATGCTGCTGTTGCTTCTTTTCCACGGAATATCTGATCAATGCGTAATGATATGATCGGCAAATTATTGACTACTCCGACTTTTGAAGGGGCATAAGAAAATATCTGTCTAGGTTCTTTTATATCTTCATATACAGAAGTACCATCTTTTAATATTTCTAACCAGATGGATGGTGTTCCTGCACCAATGTTAACATCTTTTATTTTCACAACATAACCATCATTCAAGGTGAGCGTACTTCCTGCATATATCACACGCTGGGTATCATCATCAACAAGTACCTTATGAAGTTGTTTTTGAGCGATGGTGCTGATATCAGTTGTTGTTATGCAGGACGTGCAGCCGCTGCCACCGCCGATATAGCCTGCGAAATACTTGTCGGCCATGAATCCAACGACTTTGAATGAGCCGAAATTTTCATATTTGTAGCTGACTGCCAGTGGTGTTGTGGTATAGACCAGGTTGTCTACCGGAATACTTGTCCCACTTCTTGACAACATTGATAAGGTCTCAGTACCGACGTCATCATCAATGTTATAATAGAACCCTTCGAAGTTCATCGGTGTCCAGTCAAAAGAATCGCTGTTATTCGATATAGTTCCTCGAACTTCATATTCTGTATCTCTAACTACCATAGGAGCAAAACGCAGGGTGCTGTTATCTGCAACGATGAATTTCAGATCGCCCATGATATCAATAGTTGAACCCGGTGACAGGGTGAAACTATTACTGTTAGACATATAAATACCTCCAGCACCAGCATTATTAATTTCCATTATTCCATATTTATTATTTGATGCAGAGGTGTAGCTTTCTGATATCTGGAATATTCCTTTTGTGAAAGCAGCGCTTGATTCCTTTCCTGAAAATACAGTCTCAACACGAAGGGCAATGATCGGAAGCGTAACCACGCCAACTTTTTTGGTGTAAATATATGTCCCTCCAGATCCCACTGGCTGGGTATCGACTTCCCCCCCATCTTTCAAGAGTGATAGCAATACGATCCTTCCGGAGGCGTCCACATCTCTTATTTTTATGACGTACCCTTCCTGCAAAGTGAGAGTACTTTCTGCATAGATCACTTGCTGTTTATCATCGTCGATCAATATCTTATGAAGCTGTTTATTACCCAAAGGACTGATATCATCATTGGTTATATCTGGTGATGTTATTGAAGATTCATATCCAGCAAAATATTTCTCAGTCATGAACCCTATAACATTATATTTTCCCCATTTATTTTGTGCAAAAGAGACTGGATAGGGTGTTGTTGAATATATTAGTTTTCCTTTATCTACCAAACGATTAGTGTAGCCAGGAAGTAGTTTTATTTCGAGCGACTCACTTCCAACACCTGAGTCAAGATCATAAAAGAAAGCATAGAAACTCAATGGGTCCCATAAATAATCAAGACTATATTCAAGTGGTTTAGCACCGTTCCAGACACGATTACCAGTTTTATATGTCGCCGGGCGCACGGTCCAGTTCCAGTAATCTGTACCACTTAAATTAGTGGTAGTATTTGTAGCAGTTACTGTGACATTATGTACTGCGACTGATGCAGTTGCACTATATGTTGATATACTTCCGGCTGCTATTGAGCCGTTATCGAAAACAGTCGTCCCATCAAGTTGCCAGGTAATATTTGCGGTTTGATCAGAATGAGCTGCAAAGATGCCTTTATCTTTTCCAGTAGTTTCAACATTTATTCCTGTATTTGGGGAATCTTTAATTATCAGTGGTTTTGGAGGGACTCCCAAAACAAAAGGAGACAAACTTGTTACATTGCCTCTTACGATTTTATTAGTGGTATCCAAATTTGTTGTTACATCGATCCATGAACCACTCAAATGATAGATTTTAACCGTGCTTTCATTAATTCCTGCTGGATCATATTTCAATTCAACAGTGATATTGCTACTTGGGGCAGGTGTGGCGTTTGTTGTAATGTCATAATAGCTGCCAACCTTAGCGAAAGAGCCAGGGTCGGGCCATCCCGCTTGTTTAATTGGATAAATGGTCACAGCTGTATTGCCTTCAGAATCAACCTGAGAAAAAGTTACATTTAGGTTACTCGGCAATGAAACAATTACATTGGTTCCTGTCGGTGTGTTAAACGTGGATATAGTGTTTGAAACTGTAGTGGGATCGATATTCCCGGATGTATCTACTGTTTGAAGAGATATTGTGTATGAGGATCCTGGATTCAATGACGTAAGATTATAAAAGTTATCAGAAGTATTAGCCAAGAAAGTCCCATTGATTTTGACTATTGTGTGATTGAAGGGAACTCCAGGGTTTGTCCATGTCCAATTGATCCATGTAGCACCTCTTCCAACTGGTGTGAGGCTAGTTACAGGTCCCAAGGTAGGGGATTGAACAGTCCACGCCCACGATCGTGGGGAAGAAGATCCATTATTATTGATTGCTGTTGCAGTAACAGTATGCGGACCGACACTTGTTGTGCTATTTGAGAATTCAGACTTTGAGCCTGCGGGGACTGAAGTATCATTCAGATATTCTATACTATCTATTTTCCAGCTTACAGAAGCAGTCTGGTTGACTGTGACATTGAATTTTTGCTGAGTTCCATTAAGAGAGATTACTGTAGAATTCGTTGGTTCAGAGGCGGTTATCGAGGGAGGTGATGCTGATAAAGGTACATTTACAGTAACTGTCCTACTGCCTGAAGATGTCCAGTTTCCAGAGCCATCGCCTGTATATACAATATAAGTATAAACTTGATTAGATAAAGGAGTTTTATTACTGTAAAAAGTGCCACCTGAACCAATCATCGTTTCATTCAACCCATTCCAACTGAGATTTGCAATTGTCCCATTAGTTGTAACAGTTACATTTACATAATTAACAGTAACAGTATCGGGATTATTAGCAGGATTCGTAACATTGATTGTTGGCGCCGCCGCCATAACAATCCAAACGACGCTCATAATCGCAAATACTAATCCAATTCCTCTAACAACATTTTTAATTTTCATAAATTCCCCTCATGTCTAGTCTCTTTCATAATCATCCTTTAACCATATCACCGTGAAGCATTCTCCCTTCCGATGATTCAAACATCATAAGAACTCATAATATATAAATAATTTCGTTCGGAAAAGCCAACTTGCTGCAGTTTTATCAAAAAATCCCATCTCATAATGAGGTGCTGGCTGACGATACGCTGTTCATGCTTTGAAGTTGCGCGAAAAGAAGGTATCTCTGTTCGTTGACAGGGTGAACAGGGTCAGAAGGACACGATTTTAATGGTTGATCCTGTAAATCCTGTCGATCCGGTCTAAAAAAAATATGGGCAGAGATGATCGACCACAGAGCACACGGGGATCACAGAGAGTCGCAACATTGTGCTTTTCTCTGTGTGCTCTGTGAACTCTGTGGTTAAAAATGTTTGAAACGAGAACACGGATGACACGGATCCAGCGGATTTTCACGGATCTGCGCCATCGCCGAATAAGAAGGAGAGATTGCTCCCTCCCTCTCTTCTAAGAACCGTACGTGAAAGTTTCCCTTCATACGGCTCAAGCCTCTATTAACCCTTTATTAGGGCAGCAGTTATTGGTCATGGTCATAGTTTCAGGTTTA
>JAUSDC010000008.1 GCA_030650845.1 Candidatus Methanoperedens sp. | reverse complement strand
ACTGGCACATTAGATTCACCGCTTACACTTTTCTCAACATATGTATAAACTTCGCCCTCATTCACAACTTTGTTGTCAATGGTTTTGCCATCCTTGGTGAAATTAAGCAATGCCTGTCTTGGAGATGTTTCTGGATCAAGTGATTCAACCGTAAGGTTGTAACCTTCTCCCAGGTTCCAGGAAGTTCCCAATTTCAAGGTCTGTTTTTCATCTTTCTTTTGAGATTTTATCAGCTTAGTTAATTTATTTGCTTTGCCATTCACAGCCACGTAGATATCGCCGAACCATCCAAGTTGTGCATATTTGCCTCCAGTTGCACCCTTGATATATCCAGTTGAAAGACCATAATCAACCTTCTTTCCGGTTTCGGTATACAAAGTATAGTTTGTATCTGTGCGCGAGGTATTGTACAGAAGATTTTCTTGCTGGATCACCCGGCTGCTGAAAGTTAAGCTCGTAGCATTTTGGTTAACGATACTAAGTTTTTCGCTCGATTTTCCACTTCCAAGTGCGTACCAGAATCCAGGGAATCGCTGGGCATCCCAGACAAGATTTGTGAATATTTTCTGGTCATATGTTCCCCCTCGTACCTCATACTTTCCTGGCGCTTTTTTTTCAAGAATAGGATAGAATCGCAGAGCAGTTGAACTATCTGCTACCCTGAACTTAAGGTCTCCATACAGCATCTGCACGGTATTCTGGTCAAGGTTTATGGTCTTTTCCTTATTATAAAGAAGCACATAGTTCTCATTTGCTTCCTTTACTTCAAATACACCGAACTTATCTCCAGCCTTGATCTCGAGCACATTCTGGGATATTAACCAGGTGTATCTGAGCTGAACAAGAGCTGACATGCCCTCTCCACCTTTGAAAATACTTTCCACATAGGTTACAAATACTGGCACATTAGATTCACCGCTTACACTTTTCTCAACATATGTATAAACTTCGCCCTCATTCACAACTTTGTTGTCAATGGTTTTGCCATCCTTGGTGAAATTAAGCAATGCCTGTCTTGGAGATGTTTCTGGATCAAGAGACTCAACTGTAAGGTTGTAACCTTCTCCAAGGTTCCAGGATGTTCCTAATTTCAAGGTCTGTTTTTCATCTTTCTTTTGAGATTTTATCAGCTTAGTTAATTTATTTGCTTTGCCATTCACAGCCACGTAGATATCGCCGAACCATCCAAGTTGTGCATATTTGCCTCCGGTTGCACCCTTGATATATCCAGTTGAAAGACCATAATCAACCTTCTTTCCGGTTTCGGTATACAAAGTATAGTTTGTATCTGTGCGCGAAGTATTGTACAGAAGATTTTCTTGCTGGATCATCCTGTTGTTAACTTTTAAACTTTCTGTTAATTGGTTTATAGTGAGTGTTTCGCTTGATTTTCCACTACCAGAAGCATACCAGAAGCCTGTGAAGTTCTGGGCATCCCATACAAATGAAGTGGTATTATATGTTTTTGAAGAGTCAAAAACTACTCCGTGGATCTCAACTGCTGTCACATTTGCTGCCATTGCTGGCGCTGCCAGTAGTAGCGCAAACGTTAATATTATCATTAAATTTTTTATCATTTTTTATCGCTCCATGCGACAAACAACTTCTCAAACTTATATAATTCTAGAGAAATCAGCAACAATTATCACAATCCTTCCAAAATAAGAATAATAGAGGCAAATTATTCCCCATTGATCACATAATGAAAATGTTTAAAGCAAAATCAGCCTATTACTAGATTTGAATAGCAAGGAGATAGTATCTGCAATAAGCCATGACACATCACAGGCGGCTATCAATTGCGATCAATGTTTTCTTATAACCACTTTAACATCGCTGCCAGATTCCTCGATCTTAACTACTTCATGCCCATGTTCCTTACTCCACTGAGATATCGTTTTTTTCGCGATGGCATCGTCCGTCAATACTTCAAGCTCTTCACCAGTTTTTAGCTCATCTATCTTTTTCTTGGTATAGAACAGCGGCAGCGGACATACTCTGCCTCTGGCGTCCAGTTTATACATATATCATCCCATTGATCCCTGCTTTATTGTAATTTTGGGTGAAGGCAAAAATTGCTTATATTATTTTTCTTTTCATGTCGTATTTAAACAACAAAATCATCAAAATTTGTCGAGTATATTAAAAGAGACTCACAACCCTTTACGCACAAATATATTATATATTCCCCCTTCCACTTCCACAGCTAACAGTTTATTACCCACTTTATTTGCCCATGCTTCAATGTTTTGTGGCGCCACAGGATCGCTGGCAAGGACTTTGAGCACTTCTCCCTTCTGCAGCTTATCCACCTGCTGTTTTGTCCTTATTAAAGGATAGGGACATGCTTCGCCCCTAACATCCAGGTCGAAGTCATGCACCAAAGTCATCTCAGAACACCAGTGTCACTTCACTCTCAAGTATCCTGTTTGTCAGATCATCGATGTTAAGCTTTGATATTCCTTCGATCATCTCGCTGTCAGCCACGCCTCTCTTCTTCAGGTCGGTATCAAGCGCATAGAACTTGACACTATCCTTCGCCTTTGTGATGGTAGCTTCGATGCTCGGCACATCTTTCTGCCATACAGCAGCATCACCGTAGCTGGTTTTCTGTCCTTTTACCACTGAATGCACGCCACCGCTCACGAAAGTGATGGATGGCGAATTACCTGCCGCAGCCTGTGTTTCGGCAAGTGGAATTGCGCTGTATGCGTCTTCTTTGCCGTAGGGCGGCTGGGTCACGATTATGTTTACTTTCTTGCTCATGTTTTCACCCTAATAAAATTGTCTTATCTGATTCTGCTGTCCATTCTCCAAGGTCATAGAGACCGCCGATAACAACACCTTCAGTCTGCTGTTTTGTTACACCGCGCGCATCAGTGCATTTTATGCATGCGATTGCATCGGTCTTTGGATTTTTGAGACCTTTCTTGAGCACTGTGCCAAAGAGCTGCTCCACAACAGGGAATTCTTTTGGTCCCTGGTCCCTGTGCCCAATCAACGTCCCATCAAGGTAGTTGAAGAAATTGACAGTGACACCTTTCTGCTTCGCAGCGTGGGCGAGCCTGATAAGCGTGTATGAAGCTTCATCGCGATAAGGTCCGTTTATCGATACGATCGTTAAGGTTTTGCTATTGCCGTTGTTTGCCATTTTATCACCTCAGAACCATGCCACTCTCGTGTTGTCCTCAACTATGTGGTCAAGGAGTGCACCTATTTCCTTTACCTGTACCCAGTCAACCAGGTTGCCGTCAAGTCCCCTTGACTGAACAGCCTTGTCGTCCGCAAGAATTTTAATGCCTTTCTTTTTTGCATCCTGAAGTTTATTCCCGAATTCACTTTTCCTTGCAGCTGTAACTCCGTCCTCAACAAGATAAATGGAGACATCACCGCCCTTTGCTTTAGCTCTTAACCCGATATCCAGCACGAGATTTGGTATCTCTGTTGTATACGGGTCTTTGGACAATACCAGTAATAGATTTGTCATGTTATCGACCTCTAAAATAGATTTCATGTTCTTTATTCGGTCCAAATGCCAGTTCCTGTTCAGCTCTTGTGATCATCGCATCAAGCGTTTCAAGTATCGGCGTTCTCATTTTCGTTCGTGAGTATTCGAACTCACGCCACTCCTTTAATGTATTGAGGACTGGAGTTTGTTTTACTTTTCTTTTGTCAGAGACAAAGACGATTCCTTCTTTTGATGTGTTTCATTTATTTCACCAGATACCTGATAAATAACTCAATACTTATATCGGTTCAGAAATCAGCAACATTTGACGGTTCTTTTCTGAAATTGTAATGATAGAGGCAAATTTAATATATTGAGAAGCGACCGTCCCCTATTGCATCCCTTTCTCTATCTCTTCCAGCATCCTCGCATCAGTCTCGCGACCGACAAAAAGCTCATGGATCTCCCCAAGTGCCGTGCTCCGTGCATGGCTATCGATATTCCATTTAATGCCTGGATATTTAACATTCATTAAAATAAGCCCATTCGGCTCCATTGGCTGAAGCGTATCGGTTATTGAGAGGTCAAGCATCTTAGTAAGCCATACCTTATTCTTTTCGCCATTTCCAATAAGTTTCAGGGCAGCAGCGATCTTGCGTACCATGTGCTGCAGGAACCTGTTTCCCGCGATATCCAGATAGAACCAGTCGCCAAATTTGCTGATAGATATCGCCTTTATATTGCAGAGCGTTGATTTTTCTCTATCCTCATCCGCAAAATTCCTGAAATCATTTGTTCCCGGAAATATTGAAGCAGCGTCTTTCATTTTATCAATATCAAGTCCTTTTCCCCAGAACACATACCTGTATTCCCTCTCAATAGCAGACATCCTGGCATTGAAATCCTTTCCCACCTGCGCCCATGCATATATCCATATCTGGTGAAGATCACTGTTTATTGTTCCTGGTTTTGCAGCTTCAGCGCTTTCTGTATCAAAGGCGATCACCTGACCAAGGGCATGAACACCCCTGTCAGTTCTTCCTGCAGCTGAATATCTTGCTTTGGAGAGGTTCTTGAGCGCACCTGCATCCCTGAGCGCCTTGAGAATCTTACCTTCGATGGTGGGGACACCAGACTGGATCTGGTATCCATAATACTCTGTGCCAAGATAAGCTAACTTGAGTGCTACCCTCACATGTCTCATCCTCCTCTAAAGCTGGAAATGTATTCAATATAATTGTTTCTATGGCTGCTATCTCTTTCCAATAGAGAACGCCTTCCCAAGAAATTTGCCGATCCCATAATACCCCCCAGTATCCGGGGTAAATATGACAGGTTTTAGCTTTCCAACATCAATAAGTCCATCCTTTCCCAGCACACTTTCATCCGCCTTGACATCAATGATCTCGCCTACGAATTCGGTATGCAGCCCGATCTCAAATGTGTGTAAAAGCCTACACTCAAGGACTAGTGGGAATTCCTTAACATACGGAGCATCCACCAGTTCGCTCTTCACGCTTGTAAGACCTGTTTCCTTGAACTTATCCGTATCTCTTCCCGAAATGGTGCCGAAATAATCTGCCTCCTTCATGTACTTTTCCGAAGGGACATTTACCGTGAAAGCTTTACGTTCCACGATATTACCATGCGAATACGTTGCTTTCCTGAGAGATATGGCGACACATGGTGGTTTTGAGCAGCATATCCCGCCCCATGCAATATCAGCTACGTTCGGCTTTCCGTCACTGCCATACGTTCCTATCACCCAGACCGGAGCCGGATGAGCAATCGTTTTTGCACCCAGTGATCTTTTCATAGAATCCTCCTTATAGTAATTCTGATTTTCATATATTTTAAGCTGCACACAGATATGTGAAAGTCCGTTAAATATGTATCATAGATTGCGATTTTAATAAATTGGAAACGAATAATACTTTCACGGCACTTGGCATTTCCATATAACCCATCTTTGAGTAAATTTCGCGTGAAAAATTTCCAAAATCATTGTGCTTAGACCCACTAACCTCAAAAAGCGGCTAAAAATCTGTAGGTACACATTCCTTCACATCAAAACCTGGTATTTTGATCTTGAGTTTTCTGAAAATTTCCTCAAGTTCATCCCCCAATTTTATTGGCCTCCATAATTTTAGTTGATTCTTCAGCATTTCACTTTCATAGAAACCTTCAACTGCATTCCCGGATCTGATCAACCCCTTCAATTCCCCAAATGAATAATTTATTTTTCTCTCATTTAGAGCCACACTTAGCAATGACATCAGGAGATAACCAAAAACGACCATGACAGTATGGGTTTCTATTCGGTCATCCCTACTATGATAAACTGGATCTATCTCCAGATCGGATTTCAGTGCCCTGAACCCTTGTTCAACTATATCCCTGCTTTTATATATCTCTATTAATTTCTTAGCTGATAACTCTTGATGATTTGTGAACAAAACAAAAAATCCATATTCATTTTTCCTGATTTCAAGCACCTTATTATCGATTTCGATCTTTATTTTCCGATTTTTCTTAACAATTTTCAATGCCTTCTTCAAATGATATTTGGATATCATCATCTTGATATCATCCTGATTTTCACCTTCTTCTGCCATTTTATTTATATGTTCTACTTTTCGATCTAATATCTTGCATTTAAGTTCCATGATATCAGGATTGTAGCAAACAAGGACTCTGGATTTTTTCTTATAAACTTCTTCATCCATCACTTTGCCATAAATTTTTGTAATCACATTCTTGGATTTTTCTTTTGAATATATCAGCGGTAAAGTAGATTTATCGACTTTTTTAATAAATTTACCGCTGCTACTTGTTTTGACCATAGAAACAAAATAAATTCCTTGCTTTTTAAGTTCCTGTAGATAGTCTATGTTACCTGGATTTACATTGCCTTGATCAAAAATAACAAACTTCTCTTTAATATGTGATGTAAGTTCATGATATCTGGTACTGATTCGATCTATGAAATCTCCAAACATCTTTACATCCTGAGTATTGCCAGGGTACGTATCTGCAAAAAGAGGGACATGTTGGTTATTTACACCCAGGATCAGGTTTACTTGAGGCGAGCTTTTTCTCTCATTTCTACTACAGTATCCAAACCGTATCAAATCAGTTTCTTTATCTTTCCAGATTTTTATTCTTGTGGCATCTATTATCAAGTGATTCAGATCGAGATGAAAAATTTTGACATCTTTCGTTACAGCATCATTCATGATATCCCCCATGTTGCGATGGAGAATGTCCATAAATTCATACACTTCTTCGAAATATTTCAGTTCGGTAGAATCTTTTAAAATCGAATTTTCTA
>JAUSDC010000064.1 GCA_030650845.1 Candidatus Methanoperedens sp. | reverse complement strand
ATCTCTCAGCACCTCACGGTCTTGAGGCAGAATAACGTTGTCACTACACGAAGGGATGGAGCAAATGTTTACTACAAGATCGCAAACCCGAAAATCTTGCAGGCTTGCGATTTGATGAGAGAGGTTCTTTTAGAAAAATTATCAGAGAATGAAAAGTTAGCAAAGAGGATATTATGAAATTTGGAATAATAATAAACACAAATGAGCCGGAAACGGTGTGGAACGCCTTTAGATTTGGTGTGACGTCTTTACTTATGGAGCATACGGTAAAAGTTTTCCTCCTGGGTAAAGGTGTGGAGAGTGAAAATATTCAGGATAAAAAATTCAATGTTCAGGAACAGATCGGGCTATTCGTTGAGCACAAAGGTCAGATATTTGCATGCGGAACCTGCCTGAAAATAAGACAGATGAAGGGAAGCGAGGTTTGTCCGATCTCAACAATGCATGACATGCTCCATATAGTTGAAGAATCAGACAAAGTCCTGGTGTTTGGCTAAAAAAATGATATGAGGTGAAAAAATGATAATGAATAGAGTTGATGTGGATAAGTTCAAGGAAACCGTTGAAAAAGCAAAAAAAGATCCTTCCACAGGTAAGAAAACCATGGAAGTAGAGGGTGAGTGGAGGATCGGCAAAACCGGCCCCCAGTTTGAATCAAAGATAAAAACAGAAAAGGGAGGAGAGATTACACTTCAATCTGATGAAACGCTGATCCTGGGCGGCGGCGGTTCAGCCCCTAACCCTGTGCAGTACTGCATATATGGATTAATTGCCTGCTACGCTGCTACTTTTGCAAAATGGGCTGCAATTGAGGGGATCGTTCTTAAAAGCTTTAAGATAAAGGCTACCGCGAATATGGACCTGACAAGGGCGTTTGGAGTAACACAGAACCCGATCTTAGAGCATCTGAAATGGGAGATGATAGTTGATAGTGATGCAGGCATGGATAAACTCAACAGGCTGAATGAAATAGCCAAAGAGAGATGTCCCGGCTATTATTGCGTAACCCATGAGATCATCCCGGAGATCAAGATAATTAAGCAGTGACATTTTCATAAAGGAGGCATTTGGTTGCAAAAACGAATCAGAGAAACGGATATTCTCCAAACTGCCAGAAGGGTACTGGAAGTCAGCATGGGTGTAAAGCCTGCCGAATCAATACTGATAGTAACTGACACTGCAACATCACCTTTGATAGCTCAGTCCTTCTTTGATGCAGCCTCAACCATTGGATGCGAGGTTATGCTCATGGAGATGCTTCCCCGTGCCCGTTCAGGTATAGAGCCTCCAAAAGCCATTGCAGAGGCGATGAAGAATGTTGATGTTGTTATTATGCCGACAAGCAAATCTCTTTCTCATACGAAGGCGCGTGTGAAATGCGGCTGCGGAGGAGCAAGGATGACTACAATGCCTGGAATTACAGAAGAGATGATGGTTTCGGGAGGAATGACTGCTGACTACCAAAAAGTAAGTAAGTTTGTACTGGATTCGCGAACATTACTCAGTTCTGCAAAAGAGATAAGAATAACTGCAGATCCTGGCACAGATATCGTTTTTGATGTGCAGGGATGCAAATGGAAAGCTGATACAGGCTTATGTCTGGCTCCGGGATGCTGTATAAATCTTCCCGCAGGCGAGGTGTATGTCGCACCCAGAAATGCTGAAGGGAAAATCGTTGTAGATGGAACCATAAGTGAACTGGGTCTCCTTAAATCACCAGTAGAGATCACTGTGGAAAATAGATTTATTAGCGACATAAAAGGAGAACGTGCAGATGAGCTAAAATCGATTCTTGAAGGCGCGGGGAAACTGGCTTATAATGTAGCAGAGCTCGGCTTTGGACTTAACCCGGTTGCAAGAATGATCGGAAATGCTCTTGAGGATGAAAAAGTTGGAGGCACCATACACATAGGTCTTGGCGACAGCAGCACTATCGGAGGCGATGTTGTAGCAGGAATCCATTTAGATGCGATTGTAACAAAACCTAAGATATTTGCAGATGGCAAAGAAGTCAAGCCTGGGGGATTTGATAAAAAATCTAACAGGAACATGCTTTAATCCAATTACTTCTGAAAATCTCTTAACGAGACCCATTTTATTAAGGGCTTTATAGCGTTTCTCAATTCCACTCCTTCTTTTGTGAGGGAGTACTCCACTCTGGGAGGTATTTCAGCAAATGATTCTCTTCTGATCAGGCTCGCATTTTCAAGTTCTTTTAATCTATCTGCTAATGTTTTTGGGCTTATTTCAACCAACTTTTTTTCGAGTTCACCATAGCGCAATTTCTGGTTATTTCCTATTGCACTGATAATCAGCAGTGCCCATTTTTTACTGAGGATGCCCATG
>JAUSDC010000062.1 GCA_030650845.1 Candidatus Methanoperedens sp. | reverse complement strand
GTTTCATCCAGACCTTTTCGCCTTTTATCAGTCCCAATTCGTTGGTGATCCAGTGTGGAATGTGTATATATGTCGAATTTGTTTTCAGATTTTTTTGAATACTCATTTGCTGCATACTATTTCATCTCGCTTTGCTGTTGTGTATGATGTAATCAACTACTAACTTAAAAGGTTAAATAATTTTTCTACATAGTGCACTATGTAGTTAACTCAGCATATGAAGGGGTGAAAAATAATACAGACCTGTAAAAATATGTCAAAGGAAGGAAAAAAGGAGAAGTGGCCTATGCTTTGGTTGGTACCGGTTGCATAAACATCTTCATGAAATCCATAATCTTTGGATCATTCCTTGCGACCTGCATAAAGTCCATCGTAATCTCGGAACTCTTCTCTTCAATTTCTAAAGCAGCTTTGATGTTAAGGGCCAGACCGCACTTAGAGCAGAACTTCGTTGTGGGAGAATTCATTACACTGCATCGGGGGCATTTCTTTGGACTCATTTGAACATCTTTTTTTTCGTCGGTGACTATCCCGTGCATCTTTAGAAGGGCATCATCAACGTCCCTGCCTGAGAGGTGGACATATATAGCGGCCATACTGCTGCCCTGAACCCATCCCAGGTACTGCTTCATCTGAGCTTCTGTCAGATGCTTTGCTAAGTGAGTGCTTCTGCTGTGCCTGAATAAATGAGGGTGGATTCTTTTCTTTATTCCTGCCTTTATAGCTATCCTTTTAAAATGCATTCTGATAGCACCGTATTGCAATGGCACATTCCTGCCAACTGTGCCTATCCCGACCCATACAAAAGCCTCTGGATTATCCCGGAAGGGATGATTCTCAAGCCATGTAGCGAGGTAAGGTGATGAAAAAATTATTCTTACTCTTCGCATGCCCGTCTTGCCGTCCACTATGAGAACGGCTCCATACTGATCAAACTTCACATGCTTGATCTTGAGATTCCCAATTTCGCTTATCCTGGCGCCGCTCTCATAAAGGCTGGCTATTAGCGCTCTGTCCCTGGGATGTTCACAGGCATTGATCATCTTCTCGATCTCTTCTTCGCTGAGCATATCTTCAGGAAGCTTTCTTGAATCTTTTCTCGAAATTTTTATCCAATCAACCAGATCTCCTTTGTCCATCCATTTGAAGAATTTTCTTATCAACTTCTTGTAATCCCCTTTCGTTATTTCAGCTCTTTTCATTCGTTCAATGTGTTCAACAAGCTTCATCATACTCTGACGGTTTATATTTTTGAAATCGTCCCCAGCCATATCAGCCAGTAATTTTAGTTCAGTCAGATGTTTTAAAACCCTTGCTATGCTGAGCCCCTCTGCAAAACAAAAACTCTCAAACTCGAAAATAAGTTGTTTGTTTGATATACTGATATTTGAGTCTCTTATCCTCTCTTCAGTGGCTTTAAGACTTTTTTCATGGTTGTATAACATTTCATATCACTCTTGCTTCTAAATCTCTTAAGCCCTGTGAGAGCGGTGTGAAAGTAATACCGAAAAATTAGTGAATTGAACTTGTAGTTGAGTGCTCCGATGGGGATTTGAACCCCAGTCGTCAGAGTGAGAGTCTGACATGATTGGCCGTGCTACACTATCGGAGCGTGGTCATCTGAAAGTCATTATGTGGTTATTAAAGTTTCGTTTGCAATCTTCATTTCAATAAAGTCTGAATAGATTACAGTATTAATTTATATACATTACTAAAGATTATCATGTTTAATCATGATAAACTATATGTACTATAACATTTATTTATGTGTTGGAGGCATTTTATGAGCGAAATCGTTAATGTTGTTTCCCGTGACAAGGGGAAAGTGAATCGAAGAAAAGTGAAAGCATCGCCCTATGAATTTACCATAGCCACGCGGGCAAAATGGGAGATGGTGATCGCGGATGAGGACGTTACCATAGGGGCAGGGAAACTGGAGCGAATCAAGGTAAAGGAAGTCAATGTACAGAAGGATATGCTTGCAATACCCTGTGCTTTCAGCCATCATCCACTGGTTTCGGTCATAAAAGTCGCAACAAGGGACGGTCCAGCACCTGTTGAAACAGACCGTATCATAAACGCGGCTTATGTGCTCGGTCAGGAGTCAGGTGAGATCAAGAAAGGTGACCTGCTGTCAGTGCTGAATCTGTATCCAATAATGTTCACGAGAGAGGCAACTAAACCTGTTGTAGTTGGGTGAGAACAATGGAAACCTGCATGATATGCAAGGGAGATCAGGACTCAAAAAATTACGCTGGTTACAATATCTGCACAGAATGCTCTGATCTTATGGAAGACCTGATGATTGAATATTTCCTGAGAACGATAAAAGAAGGCTCGGAATCAACAAAAGGATACCTCAGATATCTTGAAAGTGGAAAACAATATGTCAGCGACTACCAGAAGATCAGGAAAAACACCAAGCGCCACATCCAGCACATGGGAGAGCATGTGCGGGAAGAGATACAAAAAGGTGCAGAAGGTGGAAAAAAGAGATACCTTGAAAGGCTGCTCCTGACCATCAACTGGCTTGAGAACTCCCCCGAGTTCTATAACTACTATTTCAAGGAATATTATGTATGTCCAGAATGTGGCGCATCCATATTCGACCACTACGATAAACAGGAAGTTGGCGACTGGCTCATGATAACCTGCGGAAAGTGCGATACTGTGATAAAGAAGTATTTTTCGCCCAGGTTAGTGAGTTAGTCGTTTTATTTTTTTACGCCGAGGTAGGGATTTGAACCCTAGCTTACCAGAAGGTAAAACAGGTCTCGAGCCTGCCGCGTTAGTCCGCTCTGCCACCTCGGCACATGTTTGCTTTTAATAAAGTTTATATAATAATTTTTTATGAACTTTCATACAACTTATTAAAAAGCCATATAATTTAACTTCTTTATTGATCTACTGCTTTTTATCTTTATGGTGGAGCAATTCATGAGTTCAAATCCCTTCCCTTGTATTACTGGTCAGAAATCATTAACCGATGACCAATGTTTCCAAGGTTATTAGTTGTTTCATCATATGTATTATTATTGTAATAATGATAAATATTCTTAGAAAGTTATATATGCCTTGAGATGAATGTTTTTAACATGACGAATATAAAAAAGATGCTGTTAGTATATCTCCTATCTGCCGTTCCTTTTTTTATGGCGATGCCCACTCCATTCGATGTGACAGCGAAGATCTTCTTTGTCCTATGTTTGTTTGGACTGATCAGTCCGGTTTTTTACGTAGCAGGATTTTTTTCCGTCTTATATTTGTCCTACAACCCTCAGCTTATCAGTAAATAAATCGAAGATTTCATATATCTGTCATTTCAATGATGGTTACAGGTGGATAGAAAATTGGTACAATTTAAAAACGTTGGATTGTCAATATTGATTGCTTTGATTTTAATATCTGGGTGTATAGATTCCAATAAATCTATTCAAGAAATAAAAGAAGCAAAGGTCATCAATTTTAGTCCACAAGAAATTATTCTCAATGATATTGAGATTAAAGAAGTTTTAGGGAATGAATGGAATGTTGTGGCAGATTTTAGCATTATTGATGACTCAATTGGGAGAGGTCTTGTTTATGACAATCCCTCTCGTGAAAATGGTTATGTAGGTTGGTCGACTGATGGAAACGAGTCACTTTTTCTCCCCATTTATATTTCTTTATATATTTATCCAGATGTTTTTGAGGCAAAAGAAATATATCGCTATCATGATCTCTTTTCTAAAAAAATGTATAAAGGAAATGAACTTAACATTACAGATACTGGTTCTATTTATTTCTGGAATAAATACCAATCAACAATAATTAAAGAAATATTTCGAAAAAATAATGTAATATCTATCATATATTTTGATACCAGCAAATCCAATGCACTCAATATAGATACTGCTTTCAATTTATCAAAAAAACAAGAAGCAAAAATTGACCGATTCCTTGAAATGATAAAATAAATTCCAGTGGAAACAAATTTCAAAAAAGGGTTCCCGATGTATAAAAATGAACATTATAATTAATATTCGTTATAATTAATAGGTAGCTATATATGGGGGTTTGTCTTTTTAGTTATTCGGGTGATGCAAAAACGATTTATTGTTATTAGATTTTTTTTGTTAAACCATGCTTAAAAATCCGAGGTGTAAAAAATGACATTAGGTGAAAAATTTTTAAAAACGTCCATGATATACTTCATTGTAGGTATAACGATGGGAGCATTGTTTACAGTAAAACCAGTACATGATTTTGTAATTCAATCGCCAATATTTGCAGGAGCACATTCACATGTCAATCTGATAGGATGGGTTAGCCTGGGAATAATTGGAGGGATCTATATGATGATAAAGGATAAACCCATGCATAGCGAAAAGATAGGGAACACTGGCTTCTGGCTACTTAATTCAGGTATCGCCATCATGTTCATATTAATGATTATTGCAGGGTATATCGGTTCATCCCTTGCCATAGAAGGAAAAGGAGCTATGATCGAAGCCGAGACCGCACCTTACATGATCCTCATAATGGTTTTTGGTATCGTAATAGCAATAGGAGCATATCTAACGGTGTACAATTTATTCAAGACTATGAGCAAGTGAATTTCAGTCATCATCGGTTAAGAGAAAAACCATGAAATAGAACACGGATCTGTGAAAATCCGTCTGATCCGTGTCATCCGTGTTCTCATGGGTATATTATTGTAGTTTCATGTCATTCTGCTATTATTAATCTTTGAAATCTGACCATCCGGTGTTTTATGAGACTTGACTCTTATCTTGTCGAAATAGGCGATTTGGGCTCCCGCGGGCGTGCAAAAAAGGCTATCACAGAGGGGCAAGTGAAAGTCAATGGCAAAGTGATAACAAAACCATCCTATGACGTTGCATATTCAGATCTCATTAAAGTTACACAGGGCATGGATAAACCCGCCGGATACTGGAAACTCAAAGATATCCAGGAAAAGACAGGAATCATCAAAAATGGCGACATGGTGCTTGATATCGGGTCAAGCGCCGGAGGTTTCCTTTTGTTCGCCTCTGAGATCACATCCCATGTTCACGGGGTCGAATTCAGCCGCGAGTTCCGCACAGAGCTTGGAGAGATCGCGCATGAGCACCCGAATATCACAGTCGAATTCGACGACGTATTCACAATGACTTTTGAGAAGGAAAAATTCGATGTCCTGCTCATGGATATCACCGCAGATCCCTTATCTTCAATAAAAGCCCTTGAGAACGTGCTTCCTGCATTGAAAAGCGGCGGCATGCTCATGCAGGTGCTAAAACTCCCGAAAAACAAAGATAGGGAGCCGAACCTCATGAAGCTCTCTTGCCTGGGTATTGAGATAATTGATGTAATTGAGTCTGAGAAAAAAGAGGCTTATGTCATAGCGAGGAAACTGTAATGCAGCAATTCGATCTTGACATAGAACGCGTGATCAGTATCATAAAGGACAGGAACTGTAAAACAATCGGTCTCCAGTTCCCCGAAGGACTGAAAAGGCGGGCGCCAGGTATCGCCCGTGAGATCGAAGAAAAGACAGGTGCAGATGTTGTTATTTCAGGAAATCCATGTTTTGGGGCATGTGATATCGATACCGTGCTTGCGGGCAGGATCGATATACTGTTCCACTTCGGGCATGCAGGTTTGGGAAAACATGATAATGTGGTTTTTATTGAAGTACGATCGAACGTTGATATCGTTCCAGCGGTCAGGAAAGCGCTCCCTCTTCTGAAAACTAGAAGGATTGGATTGATAACCACAGTACAGCACGTTCATAAACTGGATCAGGTATGTGGGGTCTTAAAAGAACAGGGGAAAGAATGTGTAGTTGGGAAGGGGGATGGGAGGGTCGCTTATCCTGGTCAAGTGCTTGGATGCAATTTTACTGCGGCGCGGGTCGATTGCGAGGAACTCCTCTATATCGGAGGCGGGGTTTTCCACCCGCTTGGAGTTGCTATCGCTACAGGGAAAAGAGTGGTTGCAGCAGATCCGTATCTGAACCAGGCGGTGGAAGTTGCTCCCGAAAAGTTCCAGCGTAAACGCGGAGGATATATCGCAAAAGCCATGGACGCAGATGTTTTTGGGATCATAGTTTCCACAAAGAGCGGTCAGAACAGGATGCAGCTTGCGCTGGGTCTCAAAGAGCTTGCAAAAAAGCATGGGAAGAAGTGTTTTATGATCGAGATGGACCTTGTTACTCCAGAGCAGTTGCTTGCATTCCATGCTGATGCTTATGTGAATACCGCCTGCCCGAGGATCACGATCGACGATGCTGAAAGGTTCCATGCGCCTGTGCTTACGCCGCAGGAATTTGAGAGCGCGCTGGGGGAGAGGGATATCGAGGAAATAGAGATGGATGAGATTGGTCAAGATAATTGAAATGTGGTTGTTTGGGGCTGGCTTGAGATCAATATGGTGGATCTCAGGATGCGCGGAATTGAAAATGTTACAGTATGGGGCTGGTGAGATTTGAACTCACGATCGACGGGTCTCTCCGAAAACGCCAGGTTTTTGGCGATTGAATCTTTGAGCAGCACGTTCAGTGCTCCAACGGTTCCTCACTGCTTACCGCGTCCGGTTCGCTCGGTTGACCCGTTGCTCATCATAACAAACCGGTTAAACTCCGGAATAAATTCCGAAGTCTCCGGATTTTCCGCTGGAGCCCGTCGCCATGCCGGACTAGGCCACAGCCCCTGATGACCCGCTATACTCGATTCAATAGCTATTAAAACTATCTAATCAACCAAGCATCAACCTGAGTTCATTTTCAAATTGTACTCTCATCCCATCGCTGAAACCGTGACCTCCGGTCTCTACCTTATAGAACATTTTAGGCTCCATAGCTTTCTTGAAGGTATTTTCAGCATATTCCAGAGCTATTATACTGTCATTGACAGAATGCATCATCACAAACTTTCGCGGAGGTATGAACTTCAGATAAGTTTCAGGATCAATGGAACGATAGAACCTGCGCGCTGTCTCATCCCTTACGTCAGCGATCTGCGCTTCAGTATCGTAACCGCTTGTGCTGATCCCTATGACACCTTTAATATCAGTGTCAATAGCCGTTGCAATGATGGCAAAGCGCCCTCCGTTACTTTCTCCGACCACTGCTATCCGTTCTGGATCTATGCGCACATCCTGCTTCAGGACATCTACAGCCCGCAGGGCGTCAAATACCATCTTGTGCTCAATCGGTTCTTTCCCGTCTTTGAATAGTGTAAAATCGTACTGAAAATCCACCCCGCCGCGGTTTCTCTGCTCAATTCCCAGACTTGCATATCCCATGCCAGATAATATCTGCGCAAGCCCCTGAGTTCCTTCTTTATTCACAGTAGCTCCAGGAAGGAGAACAACAGCAGGCACCTTTTTTCCAGAGGATGGGAGGCGAAGGAGTCCCTCCACAGTGTAATCCTTGCTCGGGAATGATATCGTTTCAAGCGTGTAGTTGCTTCCGGATTCAGTTTTAATCACCGTGACATCGACTTTGCCTCTGTTCTCAGGATAAGAGAGAATACCCTCATTGTTGACGATCCATTTTTCACTGTCCTGGGGGATGAGAAAATAAGCAATAACACTAATAAATAAAATAACAAGGACAGCAGTTATTGCCTTTGATCTTCCAGCTGGCTGCTTTGCTGTTTTTTGTGCCCTGTTATTCATCTGTTTTTTTTTTGATTTCATTTTTTTTATAATCCGCTAATAGCCATCGGGATTATCATTGAAATAATAACTATCAGTAGTGCCAGAACTGTCAGCAGCAAGAGGATGATAGGTGTAAGTACAGCTACGATGGCTTTTCCCTCTCCTATATCCTGATACTGATGGAGTCCGACTACGTTTAGGGCACCTGCCCAAATCCATCCGAATATGCCAAGCACTGGTATCCAGCCCAGAAGCATAAGGGGTGTGGAGCTGTACATTGCGACTTTTATGGACCTTGAGATATTCCATCTGCCGCCCAGGATATATGCGAAAACATGAAGGATCACACCCCAAATGAACACGCTTATCAGCATCAGAATAAAAAGAATAAAAAAGTCCCCGAAGGTTTCTGTAATGCCATTGGGTACTTTCAACACGATGTAATCTTTCACTACGGTGTTATTACTGATCAATGGATTTACAACGGAATAAATAAAAGAATAGATCATTGCGGTTATTATCGCGAAAAGAAGTGAAAAAACAGCAGCGATCAATAGATAATACTTTAATGCCTCTTCAAGAGGTTCTTCTTTACATGTTTCGAAGGCTTGAGTCGGTTCAGATAAAAATCCTTTCACTTTTTTAATTATATTCATTTAGTACCACGGTTGAATAAAGAAATGTTTCGATATATATATTTTTGCAATGGATTCTACAAATGGATCATGCATACATGCATAGGTTTCCCTGAACATTTCCCTTCATGATCTCATCCAGACGCTTCCGGGTGTACCCGAAGGGCAGCAGTATGCTCTCTGCCGCACGCAGTAGGTAATCACAGTATTTTGCGCTATCGTATGCGGTATTCTTATCAGCAAGCTCAGGGATCATCACGCGCTTTGAGTAACTCTTTGACCTGTGGTCAGTTATTATGTACCGGACGCACTGACCTGGCTGTATCTCAATACCCTGCTGCCTGTACTGCCGCATCGCAGCCTGACGGTCATTGAACTGCCTGTAGTCATCGCACCCCTGGGACACGCGGGTCTCAAAAATCATGTCAGAAAGAGCGCATTCGTGATCAAGCACTTCTTTCATGTATTTACGCAGCACTTCGATGGTCTCCGGGATCTTCATGTAGAATTCAGAAGCGTTTTTCGCCCGGGCAAGCACGCCGAGCATGGCTTCCTGGAGGTTACTGATGATCCTGGGCGTATCGCTTCTTCGCATATCTATTCCTCGTACCTTCAGTTTGCCGTTCTTCATCACGCCATAATACCGGTTGAGTACGCCCACGCCGTTTGATTTGTTGGGCAGGAACACGATCCATCTGAACTCTCCTTTTAGCTCAAGGGGTATCCCGATCTTTCTGCTCACAATGTCGCAGAGCCTGTCAGGGTCGCTCCCCTTTACCCACAGGCTGTCCACGATCCCGTGCAGTATCTCAAAGCCCATGCTGTCAGCCAGCTCCATGGTCGAGAGAAGTATATCACGACCGTAGGCGGTTATTGATTCATGGCACTCGATCCTTCCAAAGCGCGCCTTGTTAAAACCCATGTACCCGAAGCTTGTCACAAGAAGCCACTTGAGAAGGTTCTGCTTTTTCTCATACTCATCTGCCCTTGACGGCTCCTCTACAATGCGTTTTTTATACGTCATCCTTCTCTCTATGAGCGGCGCCAGCACCCGGGGTACAAGCCCGGTGCGTTGCTCGCAGATGTTATAATTCGTGAATGGAACGCGCGATGAGCCGGGGCAGCACGGGCACAACACGGTCTCTGGCGAGATGTTGTGGTTCACCATGATGTTGGGAAAAAGGGAAGCAAAATCTACTTCAAAGACATTTTCATGAAGTCCCACCTTTGGCTCTATCACAAGCGCGCCACGGTCTGCTGCGATCAGTTCTTCCGCGGTCTTCCAGTATTCAGCAAGGTTGCGCTTCCACGGCACAAGCACGCCGTCCCGCAGCGCCTGGTTGACCTGAAGTGCTGTCACGGCGCTTCCCGGGCTCAGGCGAGAGAGTTCCTGCACAGGTATGCCTGTTATCCGTGCAAGGTCTATCAACCCTGAAAGTCCTCCTTCCCTGAATACAAATGATGACTCATCAAGATGCAGCCGCCCTGACAGCAGGCATCTGCCTGGTTTGTAGAGTATCCTGCCATAGCTGAAGTACGATTTTGCGCTACTCCTGGACATGATATCCTTCTCCCTGCCAAGCTGGATATCAACGTCATAAAGCGCAGCGCGATGATACAGATACGGTAGGTCAAAACTGTCCCCGTGTCCCGTAAGTATTATGTCAGGATCTATTGCTGCAACCTCGCAGGAGACCATTTTGAGCAAAACCGCCTCATCGCGATCCTCCAGTAAAGTATCACCAAGCGTGATGCTGCGGATGGGATCTTCGGTCGTACTAATTCCCGTGTCCTTTGCCGACGTCACAGAGAGATTCATGATGGAAAGATCGGGTAATTCATAGTCGATCGCATACTGTCCATCGCTGCCGTCGAGTTTCATCATGGGAAAAAGGTCATGGGAAAGAAGGTACTGCCTTACAGGATCAAGATCGATGTTGTAAAGACCGCATCCTTTTGCCTCAAGCATGGATGCTGTTTCATAGACCGCACCTGGATCTAATGTGGCACATAGCATTTCTTCAGGTGCGCTCGCAAGGCTTATGCTCTTTTTTTCAACATGCACCTCATGAACACCTGGCAGGCTGGCTACAAGAGACTTCATTTCAGGCTTTCCTGAAATGTATATACCTGGATAATACACCTCTTTCACAGGTCTTGTGCCCGCATCATCCCGGATCCATTTCGTTATCGTGCCGTTGTCGTACCTGATGTCAAGAAGGAACATTCTTTGCCATCTCCTGAAAAATCCGTGAACCTTGTCTGCCCTGGCGGAACAGGGATGTACTCGAACATGTGTCCGTTATCGATTATCCTGATGCGCTTTTTTGAGGGCTGCTCAATACGTATAACCCGGGAAGCACAGGATGAAAGAAGCCTGTCTCCGTACCATGAGCCGCCAAAGCTTGTTATAACTGTTACGAGCCTGTAAGACGCGGTCAGCGAACTGAGACGTGTAAGCACAGGCTCAAATAACCTCTGTTCGTCCTTTCCTGAAAACAAGGACGGTAGATAGGACACTGCAAGAACGGAAGGCTTCCAGCGAGCAAGTGCATCCTCAAGACCGCCTATCAGGGCTTCCATCTGGTATTCGGTGAAAGCGCGGGCGACATGAATGCGGGATAGTGCAGTCCTGTCCCCGCAGAAAGATTTTATCATTCTTGATACAGCATACGGGTCAAAACTGTTCCAGCCGTCCACGAACATCGCTTCCCTGCCGCTTGCGGCTGATGCGGCGCACAGGCGAAAGATCATCTGAGGCACCATGCCGGACGAACCCTCGATCACGGTCATACGCGAGGGTTCAAAACTTGCAGTGTCAATTATCATAGGGGGATACATTATTTCACATCCAGAGGGATTACAGGGTTTGACCTGTGTTATTAAAAGGGCTTGGATAGCGGTGTGAAAGTAAACTGAAGGTTTTATCCATTACAAAACCAATCCAGCCTCTATGCCCACAGTGATGGAACTTTACCAGCTTCTCCCAAAAACCAACTGCAAGAAATGTGGTGAATCCACATGCATGGCTTTTTCAGTTGCTTTACTTTCGAGAAAAAAGAAGGTATCTGAGTGCACACCGATCCTCGAAGAGAGCTTCAAAAAGCAAAAGGAGAAGCTGGAATCATTACTTCTTCCAACTGCTGGCGCCGAAGAGACTGGAATGATCGTCCATCCGGAACTGTGCACAGGATGCGGTAACTGCGTGGTGGCATGCCCGGTTGATGTTGCCAATGATCCGCATGGCGCAGGAACAGGATGCGCCCCCACTAATGATAAAGTGATCTTTAAAGTAATGGACGGAAAAGTCGTGGCATTTAATATCAAGGAGTGCCGACGCTTCGGGAAGAACAGGGTGCTATGCTATGCCTGCATCGACCCATGCCCGACAGGTGCGATCGAGTTCGTTTAGGTGATGAATATGGTTACATGTACAGGATGCGCTCTACTTTGCGAAGATATTGAAGTGGTTCTTGAGAATGGAGGGATAAAAGAATCAAGAAATGCATGCAGAAGGGGGGCTGCAAGATTCAGGGGCTGCAAGAACAGGCTTGCACCTTCCGTTGATAAGAAGCAGACAGATATTGATACTGCCATAAAGAAAGCGGCAGAGATACTGAAAAATGCAAAATCACTCATGCTCTTTGGATGGAGCAATTCCACCTGTGAAGCGCAGGCAAAAGGCATACAGCTTGCGAAAAAATTGAATGCTGCAATAGATGATACATCCTCTTTCTGCCAGGGGCTGCTTATCGAGAGAGTGCTCCAGAAAAAGTTCAGGACATGCTCGCTTGAAGATGTCAGGAACAGGGCGGATGTGCTCGTTTATTGGGGGTCTGACGCCCAGGACTCGCAGCCCCGCCACCTCTCCAGGTTCTCTGTATTCCCGCGCGGTGAGTCACGCCAGCGCGGGTATGAGGAAGACCGGCTCGCCATAGCCATAGACGTCCGGGAATCCAATACGGCAAAGATATGCAAAGGACATTTCTACAGGATACCCCTTAAGGGAGACAGGGAATTCATTCTCGCCCTGATGGAGGCACTTGTTGGAAAAGTGCCAAAATATGATGCGAAAAGGATGCTTGAACTTGCAGGCATTATGAAAAAAGCAGAGTTCGGCGTGATCTTTGCAGGCATCGGTCTTACATATTCGATAAAGGATGACATTGATATCCTTGTTTCACTTGCGGATATGCTCCCTAATTTCCATGTTATGCCTATGGTTGGGCATTACAATATGCGCGGGTTCAATGAAGCTTTGTTCAAAGAAACCGGTTTTGTAAACCGGGTGAAGTTTGGGGTTAAACCTGTTCATGATAACAAATATGCTGTTGTAGAGGCCCTGAAATCAAAAAGCATTGACGCACTGCTCATTACAGGTTCAGATCCCCTGTCAAGCCTTCCCCGTTCTATTTTGTCTCATCTTGCATCGATACCAGTTATCTGCATCGACCCCTGTGTAACATTGACCTCGAAAATTGCAGCGGTCACAATCCCTGCTGCAGCTTCTGGATTAGAATGTGGCGGAAGCGCTGTGAGGATGGATGGCAAAGTTATCGAAATATCTAAGGTCGTTGAAAATAGCTATCTGACCGATGCACAGATATTGACCAGATTGATGGAGGGACTCTGATGGGGATGGATGTCGGAAAATTCATGAAAAACCCGGAGTATGAAATAAAACTTACAACCCACAGGGATATTTTCCAGGTAGAAGCGCTTGAATACGATAGATTCGGCGATGAATACAAGAAACACTCTGCTGTTGTTGTGATGGGTAAGGACGACATGAATAAATTTGGACTTAAGACAGGCGACAGGGTCAGATTGATGAATAGCTTCGGAAGTATCGTGGTAGAGCTAAGGGAGTCGAAAAGAGAAGAGCCAGGAGGGCTTGCATTCATGGTGAACAGCCCCTGGTCGAACGCGCTTGTTTCGGATGAGACCGGGGGGAGAGGGATACCCGAATTCAAGAATATAAATGCAAAGATCTCGCGAACAAAAGATGAGATCACGACGATAGAAAGTTTGATCGACAGGTGAAATAACCTATTTTTTCACTATCCGTATAAGGTTCCCGCTTCCATTCTTTATCTTTAATATCTGTCCTTTTTCCTTCATTTGTGAAAGAATGGTACTTACCCTGGATTTAGATAGACCTAACTCTTTTATGATATCAGATTGGGACGCCTGACCTCCTGAACTTTGCAGGAAGCTCTCGATCTTCTCTTCATATTTCATGTTCTCTGTCGCATCGTTTTCAAGAGATACGGTATCATGTTGAATGTCGTGCTTTCTTGTTTTCTTAAAGAACAATAATAGGGCGCCCGATGCAACAATTAACAATATCAATATCAAATACAACGGACTTATACCAGAGCGCGTAAGTGTGACTGCAGGCTCTCCTTTGCCGAAGCTTCGATAGAGAGTACCATCCCATATCAGGCGATTCCCGTCCCTTTTATCAAAATTGGGAGACGCGCTTTCCAGATCAAATCCATCTGGTATTTTTATTACAAGTACATTTTCCTGAGACAGGACCATTCCCTCGGAAAAAGAATCACCTATTAACATCCTGTCTTTATCTTTACGCGAAAAATTCACCCATTCGAAGTTATATTTGATCAAACCATAAGCGCCTGAGGGACTTTTTACTGTATCATAGGATATTTTAACATTTTCAATGTTCATGGGACGGCCTGAGAATTCCATCGCCGAGACAAGGAAACCCTCTATGCTCGTTCTAAAATTTTCGATGTCCTGCTGGTTCTCTGTCTGCCCTGCTTTTATGAACTCTTCCCAATCATCAATATCTGTCTGGTTGGGAAGAGGAAGCCTTTTTTCCATTGTCCAGAGGGCGTTCCCGTTCTCATGGACTTCAACAGTAATGACAGACTGTGCACAAGCTACTTGAGTCCCTAATATTAAAAAAAATAAAAAAAGGGAAACTACTTTCATATGGACAGCCTTATGCAGCAAAGGTATTAAGGTTTACTCAATCCTCGTCCTCTTCATTATCCCTGTTGTCTCTATTTTTTCCATTAGATTTGCCTTTAGTACTTGCTTCTTCCTTCACTTTATTTTCGTCTTCTTCTTTATCTTTGGATTTTTCTACCTTCTTTTTATCCTTTTTAGATTCAACTTCTGAGATCTTTTTGAAATCCTCTTCTGACTTATCATCCTTCAGTTCTTCTTTAGATATTTTTGCATACTCTTTAGCAAGTTTAGAGTTATACTTAGCCTCCCTCTGGACCTGTTTCAGGGCTGCAGTGTATTCTTCTTGTGTGATGTTCCCTGCTTTGAATTCGGCTCTTAGCGCTTCTCTTGTCATCTGGCGCTTGGCTATCTCATCGTGGAGCTGGTTTACTTTCAGGGCTGCGATTTCAGATTTACCAGCATGTTTTGCGATCTTGTACTTGAACATCCTTATCTTGATGTCAGTGACATGGTTCTCAAGAGCATCATCAATGATATCAAAGATGCTTCCGCTACCGTGCTCCTCCTCTCCAATCCGATAAACATTCACATACCATCTGAATTCAACCCTGGTGTCATTATTACTACCTTTGAAGATGATTGTATGTGCACCAACACGGCTGTTGTTATTCCAGGTATGCGTATAGTAATATGTGTTGCCATTTACATATCCTGTCACTGGAGTTCCGTCCACGGTCCAGTTTAGCATAGTCATCTCTTCAAAGGTCGTTATTGAATATTCAATGGTTTCGCGCACAGTACCATTAACATACACATAGTCCACAGCCTGGGGAGACCAGTCATCAATAGTGGCGTTCTTCTTAGTCCTTATTTCTTCCTTTTCAAGCACTCTAACATTCCAGACAAGAGTTCTGGTTGAACCATTGATATTTGAACCGCTTGCACCTACTGTGTATGTTCCATCATGGTTGAATGTATATGTGAAGTTATCAGGGGATGGGCTCCTGTCTCCGCCATTCAAAGTCCATTTCCATGATGTCAATGCCTGGTCTGCAGTGAAATTGAACCGTACGGTCTCGCTTTGATTAATTGTGAGGTTAAGACTGTCATTACCTGTCTTGCTATTGCCCCATGAGGTTATGTTTGGCGCATTACCTCCCGAAGGAGCATTTACTGTTACATGCCATATAATAGTATTACTTGTCCCGTTGGCATTTGTGGCATTTACCTTGAGGGTACCATCATCATTCCAGGATGTAATGAAGAAACTATCATTGTTGACCTGTATCAAGTTATCTTTGTACCATTTCCATGTAGTTATTGGCTGGTCAGCACTGGCATTGAATCTGATAACCTCACTTGTATTCACTGTCAACGTGGTTGCGCTGCTGTTCGTTTTGTCATTCCACTGGGTAATTTCAGGTGCGCCCGGATATCTGGCAGTCACACTTAACGTCTTATTTTCTAAAGATATATTATAATATATTTGGATGTTTAAATCGACTGCTTCGTTCGTTGTCATATTTAACATAAAATCGATCTGTTGATCAGAACCAGGCCCAATTACCCAGGGACCTTCTATGCTGCCTGTTGCTTTCGTGGTATCTGACACGTTTATTTTATTAACCGTAATTGTGTCATTTTCAGGTAGACTTCCGATATTTTTTATTGATATCCCAAGGACATCATCCTTCGCAACATTAAATTCAGATGTATAATTCAATGTGAGATTATGCCCAGGAATATTTTCCTGCGTCCAATTAACGACGCTTGATGCACTGGCTGGAATTACCAGAGCAATCATTAATAATATCAATGTTACAAATTTCATTTTGTTCACCTTAAGCACCCAAAACAACTGCTAACAATATATATACATCGAGCGTTCTGTAGTTCTGAAAGTTTATAGAAACTTTATTGATGGTTTAATATGATTTTTAAAACCTATATTTCATTATTTTAGTGATATATTTAATTAAATTTGTTTTTTTGTGATTTAATCCTTGCAAAATTGTACAAATTTCTTTTGCTTTGAAGCGATCCTAAACCAGATAATCCCCCTGTATCTTTACAACCTCTGTGCTGTCCTTAGCCTTCGAATATCTCTCCAGTAGTTCAGCATTAAGCTCAAGGAAGGAATGCCCCCACTTGAACTTATTAAGAATGAGCGCAGCCTGCTCCTCCTCCCCCAGAATGTAAAGTGCAGCCGCAAAAGCCTCAACTGTGCTGAGCTTGAAGGGCTTTCCAAAATTCACGGCATTTGCTGCGACAAGATAGGGCAGGGCGCGATGCACAAGCTTTTTCCTTTGTAGCATTGGGAACACACGTTCCACTTCCTCCCATGAGCAATCAAGCGCAACAATACCATGATTCGAATAATCTGCAGGAGAAAGCGCCTGCTCTGCAAAAGGATCAAGAAACAGCCCCTCTCGCGGGAGAGTCCCAATATTATTGTGCATATTTGCTAAGTGGAACCTGGCAAGCTTCTTTCCAGAACACTTCTTCGGATCGCACTGGTCTGCATGATAAAAGTGCAAAGGAATCATGCCTTATATTATATACTGTGGCTTAATATGATTTATCCATAAGCTTTAATACTCTTTACGTCAATTGTAAACTCATGGTTAAACTGGATCAGATAAACATTTCAAACGACGGCCTTACCAAGTTCTTCAGCCCGATCGAAGCGGCTATTCTGAGGAGCTTATGGAACGAAGGAGAGATGATGACCTCAGAATTGACCGAAAAAACAAAAATTCCTCTTACAAGCATTGCAGGCACACTTGACCGCCTGGTCAAGGCAGGATACGCAGCCAGGAGAGTGGACACCGTGAACGGCAGGATGCGCTATGTGTATGCTCCTGTATACTCCGAGGATGAGGTCGCAAGTGAAATAACCACCAAGATCATGGACAGCCTTGTGGATACATTCGGTCGAGTTGCTATTGAGAACTTCTCGAAATACAGTGATAAAAAATGAATCTTATAGGTGAAATAAACTGTTTTGGTCTTTGTCTTAAGTTATCTGAGAATGCCCCGATAGTGGGCCTTCTTATTGTGAGTTCAGTTGCCCTTCTTGTAGCAGGTATAATGATCAAAATGCCAAAGCACAGGCTTTCAATGTTCGTTTCTGCACAGATCACGGTATTTCTGGCGATCATATCAACCTTTTATTTAATGAAATGCGAAGGCATGCTTACAATATATCTTTATTTCGGATATGCCCTGGTTTCTTCAGCCATTATCTTTGGAGCATTACGGTTTTATGACAGAGTTATGATCAAGCGCCTCAATGCAAAACCGATCAAAAATGTTCTGAGCTGGATACAGGAATTCACAGGCGGACTTGCAAATGCAACAGTATATTATTATGATTCCGCAGTTCCACGGGCGTTTGCAGCAGGAAGATCGGTATTTGTATCTATGGGGCTACTTGAAATTTTAACAGACGATGAACTGAAAGCAGTTCTTGCGCACGAAGCCTGGCATATCAGGAACAATAGCCGCACGCCTTTCCTGAAACAACTTGCAGTAATGACATTCTCTTCTCACAAGAAAGATGAGCTTGAAGAACTGGCAGACATTTTCGCCGTAGAGATAGCAGGGAGTGAGGCTCTCTCATCAGCGCGCTGCAAGGTTGATAAAGTATTTATCTGAGTTGTTAATTAAGAATGAAAAAAATAGAATTAAAGGTGACATAAAATGGGACTTAAATTGAGATTATATCTGGTAATGGCTTTGCTATTCGCTATAATATATGGTCTGGTAGTCATTATTGTTAATTTGACAATTGGCGGTATTGACGGCTTTCTAATATACGCGGTAATTGCTTCTGTGATGATGTTCATCCAGTACATGATCGGACCGAAAATTGTAGAATGGTCAATGCATGTGAAATATGTGAACGAGGCACAAGCCCCCGCCCTGCATAAGATGGTTACAGAACTTGCCAGGGATGCAAAGATACCAAAACCAAGGATCGGCATCGCGGCAACAAACCTCCCCAATGCATTCGCATTCGGCAGATGGGCAAGCGATGGACGAGTATGCGTCACGCAAGGGATCATGACTTTGCTTGATGAAAAAGAACTCAGGGCAGTCCTGGCGCATGAGATTTCGCATCTCAAGCACAGGGATGTCGTCGTTATAACTATGATATCAGTTATCCCCATGATATGCTGGCACATCGCATGGAGCTTTATGTTCTCAGGCGGAAGGGACAGGGGAAATCAGGTAGTTATCGGGATCGTGGCTATGGTAGTATATTTCATTTCAAATCTTCTTGTGCTATATGTTTCAAGGATACGGGAATATTATGCTGACGAGGGCTCAGTTAGCCTCGGAAATTCCCCTCATCACCTTGCATCTGCCCTGTACAAACTTGTGTACGGTAGCGCGCGGTTCCCTAAGGATTCCCTGAAACAGGTGGAAGGTATGAAAGCATTCTTTGCCAGCGATCCATCACGCGCAAGTTATGAGATAAAGGAGCTCTCGCAACTTGATCTTGACAAAAGCGGGACTATAGACCAGAATGAACTTATGGCGCTTCGTACAAGGCCTATTAAGGTCAACAGTACAGATAAGTTCATGGAAATAATGAGCACCCATCCTAACATGCTTAAGCGCATCCAGCGGCTATCCACATTAAAAGTGGGTGCTGCTCGTTAATTTTCTTTTTTGGAAAACTGAAACGAACATTAAAAACTGAAACAAACCCTGAAAACAATGGGTTCGTTTATATTAATTGCAATATATTAGATATTTGAGGATACTGAAATAATGTTTAAAAAAAGAGGCAAAAAATGATATTGGGAACGTCTGAAGAAAGAGTGAAATTATTAAAGAAAGGGATCAAAAGTAAAACCATCGAAGATCTTTACCTTCGTTATAACAAAATTAAAATTATTCAAAGTCCCATACTTTTCGATTTGTTTGAAAGCTCTTCGAGCAGCCATGCAGATTCCAAAAACACGTTGGCTATAGAATTAAAACACTCCGGAAAAATAATAAACATAGATCCAATTTCAATTAGCGGTCTTGTTTATGCTTCGTAATCATGCATTTCTAACTAATTGAAGCACAACCGCAATGTTTAAATCCTGCCAGAGCAAGCTTAATTGATATCAAATGGATGTTTCAGAAGCTATAAGGAAAAGGTGCAGTATCAGGCAATTCGGGGACAAGGTCATTCCTGATGATATTCTCCAAAAGATACTTGAAGCTGCACGGTGGGCACCCAGCCCTTTTAATACTCAACCATGGGAATTTATAATAATCAAAGATAAAGAGACGCTAAATGCGATCTCGAAATATGCCAGATACTCAGGGTATCTCTCTCTTGCCCCTATGGCAATTGCTGTTATCGTACCCCCTATCAATTCGAAATTCTCCTGGGTGGAAAGCATAGGCGAGCCCAGGTTCGCAGCAGCAATGGCTGTCCAGAACATGATACTTGCGGCCTGGGAAATGGGCATAGGGACTTGCTGGGTGAGCATCGGGAGGGAGGATGTGGCAAAAATTCTGGATGTTCCAGATACTCATTTCGTTCTCACGGTAATGCCAATGGGGTATCCAGAAACCATTCCGCCAGAACATGATGATAAGCTCAGGAAAAAGATACAGGATTCGACATATTATGAAAAGTATGGAAAAAAGGTGTCATAATGAATGACATGGAGAAGGAAACAGCAGACAGATTTCTCGACTGCATTGGGCTCTTCTGTCCCATCCCGATTTTCAACACAACACAGGAAATGGAGAAAATAGACACGGGACAGACTCTTGAGATGGTCACTGATGACCCGGCTGCTGTGCAGGATATCCCGAGGTGGGCAAAAAGAGCGGGACACCAGTTCCTCAAATTATGGAAAGAAGGCGAGCATTACCACTTCCTGATTCGGAAAGGTTAAACGATCAACTTCAATTTATAAGGAAATTGACATAAAGTATTTCAGGGTCGATCTTATCGATCGTCAGTATATTTGGAAGGCCGATATTTGAGAGTTGCCTGTAATAGGGTGTCAGGTCGATCTCTCTTGAAAGGGTAATGTCAGAATTTGTGAATGCATTATATTTGCCATCTACCACATCCAATCCTGCATTATCTGCACCTTGTGGAGATTTTTGTTTAACAGATTCTATCAATAATTTGCCATTCACAATTTTCTTAAATTTTATTTCGATCGTCCAGAGATGATCTTTTGTATCAGTTACAGAAAACGTTATTTTATTTGTTTTCTCTTCATCATCATCTATTGTGATATCCCGGAGAATGAACTGTGTTGCACTGCTGGCAGGCGGTATATCCAGACGACCCTGATTTTTTTCCCACATATCCTGGCCATCTGGTCCCGTAGGTCCACGTGTGCCCGTCATTGCATTATCTATACTGATCATTCCCACAGTCATCTGGTCTTGAGAGAATTGATCTGATAGATCTCCAGGCATATTCAGTCGCCTCAGATAATAACCCTGGATATTTGTTATTTTAATACAACCTATTCCAGGGGAACAGTTACTCTCGATCGTGAAATTCGATCCTGGAGGTCTTGATTTATTAGATAATCGTTTCCATATTTCAGGATATTTAGTCTCGATCGTCAGGTTCACACTTGAAAATCTTACATTATTGTTGCTTGTGAGTGGCACTGGTTGAATATCGAATATTTTTGGTTCTATCGAAGAACTTGAGTCGATGCTCCCTCTCAATACATGGATAAAAATATTATCCTCAGATGTGAGTGGTTGTCTTTCATCTATTGAAAAACTATATTTTCCCAGATCCTTTATTATCAAACCGTTTTCGTATACCAGCTTTGGTTGCTCTGATAAACCTTTCATTTCATATACTATTCCGATCGAAGAATAGTTCTTCCATTTTGTATATCCTTTTCCAGAGTAACTGAGATTTATATTCAAAGGATAAGAAGTGATAATTCCGTATGCTCCGGGCCCAGGGCTCTGCAGCATGAATCTTTCCGGATACCTTATTCCCATATGAACACTGCTTTTCTTTGGGATGTTCCGGGTCGAGACATCCTCAATATCTGATCTGAAAGCAATAAAATCGCTGTAAGCCTCATCGAAGATCTGTCTCTCAATTTCTTTGTTCCATTTGGGAACTTCATACGTTTGTATCATTCCCACATAGACCATTATTATGAACAAGATCAGAATGGCTCCAACTACTTCTGAAATCCCATCTTTATTGCTCAATAATTCTTTATTACTCAATAATTTCGTAAACTCACCCTCATATGAATACCGTGAAGAAAATGTATGCTATAGTTATCATTAATATCGAATGATTCAACCCGTCATATACGTTCCCGCCTATCATTTGACCTATTATGATCCCTGAAAAGAATCCCTGTATTATAGATCCATGCATGAATAATCTTACATACTCTTCTTTATTGATCCCTAATGATAACCTGCTATAACCTAAAGAGGTGTTATCTGGTATATGAGGCAGGAACATCGTGGTAAATACATACAGTACCATCAGAAATACTGCAAAAGATATGTAAACAACAACGAGATAAGAGAATAAAGTCGCGAATTTCTGGCGTTTTATCTTCTCAGCCAGTGCGGCATCGTTTGCCGCTACCTTCAATGTTTCTTTTATGTTCCCTGTGGTTTCACTGGCTTTTGTTATAAGTGTGACCATTCTTGAAATGCTCACTGTCCTTATTCGACGTTCAAATTTCATCAAAGCGTTCTGTATGCTGTTGCTCCAGACAATGTCCTTATAAATGAGCTTTACTTCAGAGCCAAGCACGCCGATATTTGCCTTGGAAACAGATCTTATTGCGTCTGGAAGAGGCATTCCAACATCGTTTATTGCGGCGAGACGTCTCAAAAAGCCAGGAATGGAATTTTCAATAATGCGTATGCGTCTCATCTGCATATTATAAAAAAATAAAAATGGCATAAAAAGGATCAGTAAGGATAATATTATCGAATCATCAAGTAGATCAACGGTTATTTTTCGATCATAAATGGTAAAGAGGAAAAAAAGGATCGCTGCTGGTGCGGTAAAGTAAAATGCTTTGTTAGGGTCTGAAAAAAATAGTTTAAACGGGTTTTTCCTGAACTCATTCATATTTGTCCATCGAAGCGCTTTTAATAGTTTTTGTATTCGTTTCTCATCATCCTCTAATACAACTGATTTTACATCATCATAATGGTTGATATTTTTAGAGACAGAATATATTTTGACTTTTTCGGCGCCGTTCTCCATAGAGATCATACTGAGTAAAATACTGAAGATGATAGCACACAATGGTATGACTAAATATATCAGAAGTTTGAGTGCGGCCATGCTTCCTGAACCCATAAAACCCATTACGATCATTAAAATTATAATAAATAACGGCCCGGCGACAAAGACAGTTATATAGGTTTCAGCCAGCACTCCAAGGGTCTCAAGATACATATTCTGGTCTGTCTCTGCAGATTTTTGATAGTAATCCAGTACATTTGAAAAATATGATTCAATATCTGCTCCAGTTTCAACAATATTCACCAGATTTTCAAGGAAATCTCTTAGCATCTCAGATTGAGTACTGTTAGCCGCGTTTTTAAGAGCTGTTAACAGGTCTTTCCCGTGCATGTCTATATCTAACAAAATATATTTTATTTCTTCAGCCGCCTCACCGTAGACATCCGTATTTTCGCTCAATGAGGTGAATATTGGAATAAGATTCAACTCGCCTTTGCTCAACGCATACATGTAGGCAACAGCATGCGGGAGCGTGTGATCTATTTTGCTCTTCCTTATCCTGGAGATCAATCCTGGATAAGCGATTCTGCATTTATAAGTAACCAGACCCAAGAAAATTGGCAAAAGGAAGACAAGGATCAATATAAATAAGATCTCACCATTATTGCTTATAGTTTCAAAACTTTTCAATCCTGATTGCCTGATGGCTTCAATATATATATTGCTATAAATGAAACGCCAGAACGGAATGAAGATAAATCCAAGAATAAAACATATGATAGCTATGACTGCAGTATAAAGATAAGTGGCACTTGCATAGATATCCCATGGTGTAACTAAGTGTGCATGAGCAATTTCTGCTCGTAGACCGGAATAATCCTCTTTATTATCTCGCACATATTTTCCGAATATTGCATATGCGACTTTGTTGATCTTACTCATGTTTCTTCTTTACATTCTGAATAAATTTCAAAATATTGCTGGGGTCAACATAATATTTCTGGAGGAGTAAAGAAGCATCATATTCATCCATTTCTACTTCTGCCATATATTCCAGGATCATCTGTCTATTATCGAGTTCGGATTCAAGCATTGTTTCATTCCAATCTCGCCTTTTCATGATACTTTCCATAACAAATGATTTACCCTCATTTTCAAAGCTATCGTTTTTCGGGTTCCATTTATAAACAAAATTGAACCGCAGGTCCTGGGACTGTTGATCTATTCCACTGAATTCGATCATCATATCAAGACGCCGCACTCTTTTATCACCTAACTGGATGATTTTCTGGATGCACAGGATATCCAGCGCCTGGATCATTACACGCGGTATGTTTATCGGCTCTCCTTCCAGCCTGCTGATCACAGTATTAACATCGTCAGCGTGCATTGTTGAGAATGTTGTATGACCCGTGTTCATCGCCTGAAAAAGGGTCATGCCTTCTTTTCCTCTTATCTCTCCCACAATGATATACTCAGGGCGCTGTCGAAGTGCCTGTCGCAGAAGCTCGAACATGTCAATGTCATTGATATTTCGATTTTTTGTGAATGATTCGCGCGTGACGCTGCCTATCCAATTCTTATGATGGAGAACAAGTTCATGTGTATCCTCAATACTGACTATCTTGGCCTTGGGAGGAATAAATAAAGAGATCGCATTTAATGTAGACGTCTTGCCTGCTGCTGTTGCGCCTGCAAAAATAATGTTCTTCCCGTTCTCTACAGCAAGCCACAGATATGCCAGCATTCTGGCAGTATATGTGTGATTCTTGATCAGGTCTCCGGGTGTAAAAGCTTTTTCCCGGAATTTTCTGATCGTGAAAGTGCTGCCTCGAAAAGTGATCTCTTTTCCAAGGGAGGCATTAAGTCGTGAACCATCCGGAAGAGAACTATTGATCAGGGGTTCGCCCATCGAAATATTTTTTCCACAACGCTGGGCCAGTTTTATTACGAACGAATCAAGCTTTTCTGAACTGAAAGTTATGTTTGTCTCCAGGTCCTGGTATTTCCTGTGGTATACAAAAAGAGGAATATCAGAACCATCACAGGATATATCCTCTATGTTAGGGTCTCTGGTAAGCGCATCTATCCTTTCATAACCTATGTAATCTCTCTTGATATAATACAGGATCTTATGGATTGATGCCATCTCGATCTTGATCAAATAACTATCTATAAGTTCAAGAGATTTTTTTTCCATGATCTTGATCTTATTTTCTTTTGAAGTTTCATAATCTGCAAGTGTATCAAGAATATTTTCATAGATGGTTTCAAGCACCATTAATTCAAAAGAGGATAATACAGGCTCGGCAATATAATACAGATATTCATGATTCTCTTCATGATATAATATCGAAACAAATGAATACGGTTCATTGACCCAGTACCGTTCTTTCTCAATATATCCATTAAGTCCTTTAAAAGTGACAAGAGCTCCGAATTTCTCAACGCTGTATGGTTCAAGTATCAGTTTTTCTCTCAGAGTGATTCCAAAAAATGTCCATAAACGGTGAAATTTTTCTCTGATCTTTTTTCCCAGACCATGCTCTGGAATTTCTTCAGTGACCTCCATTCTACGCGCCATTTCTTCAATGTGATGTTCCACATCATTGTTTGAGAAATCTGGATAATCCATGATAAAATTCTATCCTCAATTGCCTTTATTTAAAATTGTAATGATTATAATAATAATGACGTCTCTTTGAAATATAGTTTTCGTTAAACTTAAGAAATTGTCGAAAAAGAGCATAACATTTACTGATATTGTTACAGAAAGGGACATAAAAAAAGAAAAAAAATAATATTGTGTGTCTTAAAAAAATAACCTTATTTTGTCTTTTTTGACTTGGTTACTTTTTTTGTTTTTTTGGCTTTTACCATTTTCTTTACCATTTAATTCACCTCAGTATTTAATTTATATATATATTTATAATATATATACTTATGTGAAGAATTTGTCTTTTGCTCCGTTATATCTTTTTTTTCACATATGCACCATAAACTTGTTCAAGGCAATATTGCATCAATTTTTAGGATTTACTCTGTGAATAACTGTGGTGAACTCATAAAATACCTTGCCCTTTATTTCTACTGGAAAATAAACCCCAGAACTTTCAGAGGTTTCTAAGTAGTTCTGGGCATCAGAACAACTTTTAAAGGTTAAAACAATGGAGAAAGGTTATATTTTAAAAATAAAAGTAATTAACAGGTATTTTCTTGTTAAAACAACTTATAACCTATATTTCGACTGAAAACTTTAAATAGTTTAGAAGATATGTATTCACTTGTCGTTCACAAGGTATACGATAAAAATTTCACCCAGAAGGAAGCATCGGAGGGGAAATCCGGATGCGAGCTGTTCGCCCACCAGGGTGAACAGCGATCCAATTTTTTGAGGGATTATGAAGATAAGGCTCGAACTCGAAGGGAAAAACGCAGGCAGCGTGAGTTACAAGGGACCTGAGTCCGCCGAGATGGCGACAAGTTATCTTAATTCCATTGAAGCTGATGAAGTAGAAGTACATATAGTTAAAGAAGATGGAACAAAGGCATTTGCCGAATTCACAGGAGAGTTCTGGAATATGTCAGCAACAAAGTTCATATTATCATCTGCAAAAACTCGACCCGCCCCTCTTCCACCCATTTCTTCCAGCATTGATGATCTACCCCAGGAATCGCTCACCCTTAAAGAACGACTTGAGATGTTCCTGCGCTTTGAATACCCCAGGATCTGGTTCACTTCCCTGGATGTAAAAAGGCATTATGAAAGCGTTTATGGAAAAATTAACCTGAGCACTGTTTCTACATATCTGGCAAGGATGCACAGGGACAATATACTTGATAGAAAGGGGAACCATAACCAGCGAGAATACAAGTTCATCGAACAAGTAAATTCTTTGATGAATCTGGAATATGCTTCCGTAAAATGATGAATGGGTTGATGAGCTGACCCTTTTGGGCCCACAGCACCCGTGCGACACTTACATATATATGCCACTTTGCTGCGAATTGCGCTCCTGCGCTTTCTTTTGCACTCCTATCGGACGAGATTACAGTTGAACCATCTTCCTTTCTGACCTTGAATGGTCACGGGGCATTTACACCCTTGAAGTCTGGATCTTTATTATCCCAGTCAGGTTCTTCTGTCAATCACTTGCTAGCTCATCATAGCGTGCACCTTATACAGCTGTATAAGGTAATTTGTAATATTAGTTTATAATGATTAATAGTTTTCGATAACAGAGTTGGTAAAAAACCTGATAACAATGGAAAAGTTATTGAATAAACCCCCATTCATTGCAATTACTGTCAGGGTTCAACCTCGCTTTTTTCAAAGACTATCATACCGGTTCTAAGAAGAGCTGCCTCATCGCTCGTAAGTTTCCTGCACACCGATTTCTCTGCAATAATGGCACTGTTGCCCAGAGGATCCTCGATCACAAGCGTTATCTCATACGCTCCAGCTCTTGTTTTTTCAATATTCGAGAGGAGTTCAACAGCTCGTGCGGTCTTTTCTTCCTCACCCCACCTTGTCACCATGCCCAGTATCTCCTCCACCCTTTCAAGCACCCCTTCGATGTTCGAGATAAAGGAGTCAGAAGCTGGCCCGGGTTCTATATCAACTCCGAGTTCAGGTATTCGTATGGTTCCCGACGTTGAACGCACCACCCTTGCATCAAGATCTTCAATAGACCTGACCTTCATTTCATAATGCACAGGCTCACGCTGGGTCAGTATCAGCGTATCTGAATACCTGAATCCACAATCACAGATGGAAGTGATATGCATCACTTCCCCAAAAAAAGGAATATTATGAGGGACCCAGTTCGTAATGTGTTCCTGACTACAAAGAGGACAGGTACTTCTGGTGATCGTGAACGGGATAAGAGGTTCTTGATTCACTTTAACTTCTGTCTGTCGATACGAACACTACGCGGCGTCACAATGACCTGATCTTCCTTTACCATTGCGATATCGCCATGTACATCGCTCACTACCTGTTTTAGATCTTTTATCGCCCTGTCAAAAAGAAGTTTATCGTGTTTTGCTGGCGATACATCAATAAATACAATATTTCCTTCATATATCTGTTTCTTTAATTCAGGCATTATGTCAAGGCCATTAAGTTCAGCAATTCGGACGAACATATTGGCAGGTTCGTCATTTAAACTCTCTTCGAATTCTGAAAGATCAAGTTCCTCATACTCCTCAGCATCTGACTTCGGCTTTTTCCCGGATCCAAAAAGATTTTCTATGAATTTAACCATGAAATCATCACATGCTCTTTTAAAGGCCTGTTTCTATTTATCTATTTCTGTTCAAGATTCCAAAGTTCATCGCCCACATAATGAACTGACTTCACAGCCTTGCCAGATCTGCCAGGCATATCTTTGCCCGGTATGAGAGCTCTGCCAATAGCCAGAGCCTTCCCGTGAGCTTTCTCCACAACGATCACAAGGTCACCTTCCCTGATGTCTGGATCTGCTTCGATTATTCCAGGACCCATCACGTCAGCCCCATTTATTAAGAACTTCACTGCGCCCGGATCAACGACCACCCTCCTTCTTGTTGGAGCAAGTTTGAGCGCGCCCCTTACTGTAGGAAATATCTTGCCCTCGATCCTGAACAGGATTGGTTCACCATCTACGAAAATGAACTCTGCCTCATCAGTTTCGACAAGTTCAAGTTTTCTGTTCCTGAAATCTACAGCGTCTCCGAAAGCCTCTTCGATATCATTGATAAGAGCTTTTTCGTCAGTTTTTCTAAGTACATTTCTTGTTTTTATCTTCATGTGTCACCAATAGTTTTAAATATTCTCTTGACAACTCAAGGTCACTATTACGTTAATGAATTAATAAACTTTATCAGGAGCATTATATGGGAAACAGACCCCTCGACATTCTAAACAATGCATTGAATAAATCGGTATTGATCAGGCTGAAAGGCTCAAGAGAGTTCAGAGGTGAACTGCAGGGATATGACATGCATATGAACCTCGTGCTTTCAAATGCCGAGGAAATAAAAGAAAGCGAATCAAAAAAACTTGGAACAGTAGTTGTACGCGGAGATAATATCGTCTTCATCTCCCCATAAATTAAAAAGGTGATAAACAAATGTCAAAAGGTACGCCCTCAATGGGACATCGCCAGCATAAGACACATGTGAAATGTAGAAGATGCGGTAAGGTATCATTCAATACCCACACAAAGATGTGCGCATCATGCGGATTCGGAAAGTCTGCACACATGAGATCCTATAAATGGCAAGAAAAATGCGGATACTAAGGTGAGAACGGTTGCATGAAGAATGCGGCGTTGTAGGTGTTTCTTACAGTAATGATGCACCTTCTGCGCTGTCTATCTATTATGCACTTTATGCTCTTCAGCACAGGGGACAGGAATCAGCAGGCATAGCTGTCCACGATGGAACGCAGGTCATGACCCTGAAAGGAATGGGTCTTGTACCTGATGTTTTTAACAGGGGTGACATCCAAAAATTAAAAGGAAGCGTTGGCATAGGACACGTCCGTTATTCCACTACAGGCGGCTCAAAGATCGAGAACTGCCAGCCTCTGATCGTGAGTTCTAAGAATGGGCCTATTGCCATTGCCCATAACGGCAACCTTGTCAATTCAAAAGAACTCAGAGCTGCGCTTGAAAAAGAAGGAAGGATCTTCCTCTCAGATTCAGATACTGAGGTCATAGCCCATCTTCTTGTAAAAAAACTTTTACATAGCGAACTTGAAGATGCGGTCCGGGAATTAATGAAGCAGGTTATCGGTTCATATTCTCTTGTTATTCTTTTAGATAACAAGCTTATTGCAGTTCGTGATCCGCTTGGGATAAAACCACTATGCCTTGGACAGATTGATAACGGTTATATGGTGGCTTCTGAAAGCGCAGCCATTGACATCTTAAGCGGCGTATTAATAAGGGATATAGAGCCCGGTGAAATGTTGATCATCAAAGATGGCGGGATGGAAAGCAAACAGCTTTTCAGGTCGAAGAACTCCGCTCACTGCGTTTTTGAGTACATTTATTTTGCACGCCCCGACTCTGTAATAGACGGTAAGCTTGTATATAGCGTGAGGATGCGAATAGGAGAGACGCTTTTTTCTGAACATCCAGTAAAAGCAGATATTGTTTCCCCTGTGCCAGACTCAGGTATTACTGCTGCTATAGGTTTCTCAAAGAGATCAGGGATAGATTATATGGAAGGTCTGATGAAGAACCGGTATATCGGCAGGACTTTCATCATGCCGGGTCAGGACATGAGAGAAACGGCTGTGCGGCTCAAGCTCAATACCATAAAACCCAACATCGAAGGAAAGAACGTAGTGCTTGTGGACGACAGCATAGTGCGCGGCACGACGTCACGGCGCATTATAGACCTGATGCGAAAATCAGGAGCTAGGGAACTGCACATGAGAGTTGCCAGTCCTCCTATAATATCGCCATGCTATCTGGGTATAGACATGGCAACACGCGAGGAACTCGTGGCTGCGCATAAGGCTGTGAAAGGAGTGGAAGCTGTTATCAATGCAGACTCACTTGGATTCATAAGTATCGATGGTCTTGTGAGTTCAATCGGGATTCCGAGGGATGACCTGTGCCTTGGATGCCTTACTGGAGCATATCCAGTTGAGATACCAGGCGAACAGTGCGCAAGGAAACAGTTGAAACTGTCTGAGTTCTAACAGAAAACTAAAAAAGAGAGAACCGATATTAGAATACTGAGGCAAAACAATGGGTATAATAAAAAGTTTTAAGAAGAATTTTACCTGGTTTAAGAAATTTTTCAAGAAGAAGCGAGCAAGAATTGGTATCTACGGCCCGCCCAATGCTGGAAAAACCACACTTGCTAACAGGATCATCCGCGACTGGACAGGCGATGCCATGGGTTCGGTATCGCAGATACCTCATGAAACACGCAGAGCTAGAAGACGCGAGGGAGTGACGATCGATTCCAATGGCTCCTCAGTAACACTGGATATTATTGATACTCCAGGGCTTGCGACCAGGATCGATTTCCATGATTTCATGGCATTCGGGATGTCTGAAGAGGAATCAAAGAGGCGTGCAAAGGAAGCCACAGAAGGAGTCATAGAAGCTGTTAAATGGCTGGACGACCTTGACGGCGTAATACTTGTGATGGATGCTACGGAAGACCCATATACGCAGGTGAACGTGACTGTCATAGGGAACATGGAAGCACGAAAACTCCCGCTTCTTATAGCAGCGAACAAGATCGACCTTCCGACCTCATCCCCGGCAAGGATACACAGCGCTTTCCCGCAGCATCCTCTTGTGCCGATATCAGCCCTTGAAGGGCAGAACATAGACATGCTTTACAAAGAGATCGCAGACCACTTCGGGTGATTACAATGAAAGGAATTCAGTTGGATTTGATTTCGGAAGATAAGCTTGATGGTATGACACCAATGGAAAAGGTACGATTGATTCTTGATGAAGTCAGGAATGGGAAGATACTCATACTTGAAAAAGGACTTACACCAAGTGAGCAGAACAAACTCATTGAACTTACAATGTCAGAGATCGGGCCTGATGATTTCGCAGGGATCGAGATCGAGAGTTATCCTGTCAAGCACAATACTAATTTTTTTAACAAGCTTCTTGGCAAGACCACGCTCAAGACTCGACTTACTGTCATCGGTCAGGCAGCACAGTTAAAAACCATTAAGAAGGACAGAGACCTGATAAGCGCCATGGTATCCCCCTGATCTATGCCTCACAAGTGTACAAGGTGCGAAAACATCTTCAGGGACGGAGCAGCCATAATACTGAATGGCTGTCCGAAATGTGGATGGAATAAGTTCCTTTATGTGAAGGATGAGCAAACAGCAGATCAGCAGGTCATATCCAAAGACTCGATCCCTCCTGCAGCAACACAATTCATCAAGGAAGTCGATGAACTGCTGGGGAATAAGCCTGCGCCTTTTGTTAAAGAAAGTAAGGAAGAGAAGAAAAAAGAAGAGATCGGCGAGAGGGTTGAATCTGTACGAATACTTTCTCCAGGTCAGTATGAATTGAATCTTGATTCAATAATGAAACGAAACGAGATCGTTATGGCGCTTAAAGAGGATGGAACATATATCGTCCATCTTCCGTCTGTTTTTCAGAAGAAGAAACATCACGATCGATAGAAGGTTGGCTGGGTTGAATTGATGTGTGTGTATTCCCTCGGACGTGGTGAGTCGGTCGTATAAACATAAACTGTGTCTATGTATTCTCCGAACTTGATCGAGTCGTGAAAATAATATCCCCTATCCAGCCATGAGACATTCATTACTCTCAGAACTGCTTTTTCCTGATCCATTTTGATAATTTCATAATCGAATTCTGAGAAGACTGACTCTATTTTTGGCTCAAGGCTCTTACTTCCCAAAAGGAGGATGAACATCTTTGGGAGACTGCCAAGATCATAATTAACTGTAAATATTGCATCTGTTTTTTCAAAATTGATAGTTAGAGAGGTTATTTCCAGCGACTTTCTCTCTGGCGTCCCATAAGAGAACTGGGTTAATGATGCCAGGACAAAGATAAGCAAAATAGTAACTGTTAACGCTGATTTCATTCATTGAACAATATACAACCAGTGGATATATATTTTTCTGCCGATCTTGCATATATTATTCATGATCTTTGGGCTACAATAGATATCATATGCCTTAAGTAAACACGTCCATCGAATCGCTTTTCTTTTTTTGACTCAACTATCCTGCATGAAAAACCGTTCAATAATCCATTCAATTCATCTTTATTAAAATAATGGTATATAATGCCATTTTTTCTTTTGAAAGTATTGGGCTCAACTTCGTTTCCGCCAAACCTCATATCTTCTTCCCCGAAAACTTCAAGGAATAATATGCCATTCCTGCCCAAAAGCCGCCTGAATTCATTGATCGCAAGTTCACGCTCAGCTGACAGAAGATGCTGCAACACGCCGTAGCACCATATAATGTCAAATGAATTTGCTGGAAAAGGAAGATGACAAATATCCGCAGCTAAAAATTTTATATCGAGTTCCCTGCAAACGCTTCCTTTTGTTGCCATCTCAAGAGCGCCGGGGGAGATATCCACACCGATCACATCAAACCCGCGCATCTGCAATGGGATAGAATGCTTCCCGCTTCCGCAGCCTGCATCCAGTAGACGCCCCTTGCATAATGAGCCCAGGAGGTCAAGCGAATAATGTCCTTTCCAGAGACTGCTCTTGTATTCGCTTTTCCAGGCTTTGATGTGTTCAGTCATATATTCCTAAGACTTTTTTCTCTCTGTGTCCTGGTATTAAAAAAAATAGCAACGAACACAACGAACTCGACGAACTCACGCTCCAGAGTTCGTTTTAGTTCGTACCAGTTCGTTGCTTTTTTCATGTTCATCTACACGTACCGAAGGTTCATAGCTGACTCTGTGGTTGTTTCTTTCCCTCTTTCTTGACTGGAACTATTATAAAGCATGCAGACCATTCTTTATGATATGCCAACAGCATTGACTATTGCAGGAGTTGATCCAGGCGGCGGTGCAGGAATAGCCGCGGATCTAAAGACCTTTTCCGCACTTGGAGTTCACGGAACATGCGTTATCGCCTCGCTTACGGCTCAGAACACACGAGGAGTTATGAACTCATACGATATCCCTGTGGATTTCATCGAAGAGCAGTTCAATGCTGTTGTTAGTGATATCAAGATCGATTGCGCCAAAACAGGCATGCTCTCCTCACCTGAAATCGTCAGGACCGTGGCAAGGTTAGTTAGAGATAACAGGTTCCCGTTTGTTATTGACCCTGTGATGGCTGCAGAGGCTGGAGGGGAATTGCTGAAGGATGATGCTGTGAGCGTATTGATCGAAGAACTCATGCCCCTTTGCACAGTGATCACACCGAACGTGGCTGAAGCTGAGCGGTTGTCTGGTTTGAAGATCACAGATCTAAAGGATGCAAAAAAAGCTGCAAAAAAGATCCATGACATGGGAGCGATCGCGGTTATAGTTACAGGTGGTCATCTTGGGGGTACTGATGTTCTTTTTGATGGAGAGGTCACATATATTGAAGGGACACTTGTAAAAGGAGGCACACATGGCTCCGGATGCACGCACTCTGCTGCAATAACTGCTGAGCTGGCAAAAGGGACTCCTCTTCTTGAAGCTTCACAACGAGCTAAGAAATTCGTGGAGAGTGCGATACTTGCAAGTGTGGCAATAGGTGACGGTGCAGCGCCAGTTAACCAGATAGGGCCACTGCTTGCAGATGCGCAAAGATATCAGGTTTTGCAAAACGTTGAGGAAGCTGTTGGAATTATAGAAAATAACATGACCCCAGAGCTTATACCTGAGGTTGGCTGCAATGTCGCAATGGCGGTCTCTAATGCCGCTTCACCGCTGGATGTGGCTGCTGTCCAGGGAAGGATCGTCAGGTTAAGGGGTGCGCCCCATGCTGTTGGGTGCGTGGCTTTTGGAGCAAGCAGCCATATTGCAAGAATAGTGCTTACAGCCATGCACTTTGATCCTTCCATGAAGGCTTCGATGAATATCAGGTATTCACGGGAGACACTTGCAGCATGTGAGAATATTGGATTGGAGATTGCTTCTTTTTCAAGGGATGATGAGCCCGAAAATGTTGCTACAATGGAATGGGGCGTGAGTGAGGCTATTAAAATGGCTGGAGGAAAGGTTCCCGATGTGATCTTTGATACGGGAGGAGTTGGGAAGGAGGCGATGATAAGGCTTCTGGGAAGGGACGCTGTGGAAGTAGCTGGAAGAGCTGTGGAGATCGCAAAACGAACAATAACGATGTAATTTGACCCGACATGGAAATCAGATTATCCCGCCCTTGCGTTGATGACCCGACACGTTATATAGCAGAATGCCATTTTGGCAAGCGGGTATTGATAGAGAAGTTGTGCGAGCTTCTGCGCAGCTGCGGGGCAAAAGGTCTTAAGTGTTCTGTTAAACTCGGTGTGGCGCGCTTTGAACTTGAAGACAGGAGCGTAATGATATACTCAAGTGGTCGCGTGGATATCAGGAAGATCCTCAATACAGATGAGGCAAGAGCTGTTATGGAAAAAATAACGGATCTTGTAAAAGAAGCTCTTAGCGATATATCCTCTTAGAGAACTCACCGATCGTATGGCTTGTATTCTGAGCCATTTCTTCCATTCTTTTATCAAGATTCTCTTCCACACCCTTGATACTTATCCTTAATGAGCGCTCTTTTGACTCGATAGTTTCTTCGATCTTTCTAAGCCTTATATCAAGCATCAGTATCATGGCTGCAAGAGAACCAGCAAGAAGCATCGCTGACATGATAATTACAGGATCGGAATCACCAAACCTGCTGAGCCAGCGATCCGTTAATATTATTGATGAAACTATCATTACAGCAGCAAGACCGACATCTTTTACTTCCATTTAGCCACCTCGTTTATCTTAATAACTTCACTTAACTCTAACACTTTTTGGATATATATAGATTTACTTTTCATTCATTTTATGATAATATTGATGATTAATATTATAACATAACATAACAAATAAGCATGTAATGGCACGAAAACTGTCAGTGGAAGATCTGCAAATTCTGAAAAAACTCGCCCCTGAGCTTTTGGATACATCCTGCACACATTCAGGTCACGAGTTCAGGTCTGTCCTTCCTCCGGTATCACAGCATTTTTCCCAGTCATCCGCTGATTTCAGGGAGCGTCTTGTAAAGCTTTCAGATGAGGAACTGGATTATCTTATCAGGCTTATCTTTGAAGGGATGGAGAGTCTTCACTGCGTGAAAAAAGAGCATGTGGACACCCTTGTTGAAATTGTGGGTATGCGGATATCAAAAGTAAAAGCCGCTGAACTCCTTGAACTCTATAAGTTCGCAGGTGATTGAAATGCCGCATGTCATGGAACTTTTCGGAAAGACGCGCGTGGTCGTAAAGGATGGAAAGGTCATTGAGGTGGGAGAACCGGTAACAGATTATTGCCCCGTGTTCAAAAAGACCGATGGTGTTTCAAAACTCACAGCGCAAGAGGCAAAAAAGAACATGGAGTACAGGATACGTGAACTCGGGATGTTCACCCCGCAAAGGAAATTTGACCACGGGGTTTTTGTGAACTTCGGAGCAAGCGAGATAATGATGACAGCTCTCAGGCGCGGGCTTCTTGATACCACTGTAACGGTATGCGATGGAGCAGGAACAGTGATCTCAAGTGATCCAGGACTTGTTCAGGGAATGGGCGCCCTGATGTCAGGACTTATAGAGACCGAGCCGATACCTGAGATCATCAAAGGAATAGAAGCGCACGGGGGAGTGGTAGTCGATAAAGAAAAAGCAAGTATTGACCAGGTAGCGGGTCTTATCAAGGCGTGTGATCTGGGACACAGGAATATCGCTGTCAGCATCGTTGATCCTCATGATGCCGTGAGACTTCGGGTGATCGAAAAGGAGCGGGGAATTGATCTGATTTTGATTGGTGCGCACCTGACCGGATTGAAGGACACAGAGGCAAAAGCATTGATCAGAGAGCTTGATATTGTAACAGGATGCGCTTCGAGAAGTATCCGGGATAAAGTAAAACCACTAATCCAGATGGGAACGTCTGTCCCAATGTTCGCGATGACACAGAAAGGAAAAGAATTGCTGTGCGAGCGCGCAAAGGAAGTTGACTCTACTATTCTTATTAATACTATGAATCTTCCAGTGCTGCCAGAGCACAAGCAGCCGAAGCCTTTGCTATAGTAAAGTTGAAGACTGTATATTTGTGATACAACGAATTCAAAATCCACCAGGCAACGAACTAAACGAACTCTAACAAACTCAAAATATCCGAGTTCGTATTGAGTTCGTACCAGTTCGATGCTATATAAGTATATATCTTTGTAATACAATATAATACAGCATGAGTGAGATGCTTACCTTCAGAGAGGATGACGAGACAATTAAAAAAATCGATGAACTTGCGCGTCAAAAGATGAGGTCAAGGTCTGAGATCGTCAGAATGGCTGTGCGGGATTACGTTAACCGGAAGCTGGAACTCATAGAGATACAGAAACTTGCAGCCAAGCGATATGCTGAAGGGAAACTTTCTATTGATGAGCTTGTCGAGATAATTGGATTCAACGAAGCAAAGAAAGTGGCACATTATAAGGATATTGCAGAGTCTTCCTTTGCCCAGGGCATGTCATGAAAGCAGTAGCTGATACGAGCGCTCTGCTGTCGCTTGAATATATGGGAGTACTGGATGATCTGATGAACATTGCCGATATTTACACCACAGAATCTGTGAATGAAGAACTGAAAGAGATAACAGGTTTCAGAGATGAAAAATCAGGAATTGCAAAAAAGATACTTTTGCATGTCAGCGATGGAAAGATAAAATGTATAGATGCAAAGGGAGACATTCACTCAAAAAATATCCCCCTTAACCATTGCCTTGCCTTATGCCTCAGTGCAAAGATACCTGTTCTGTTGACTGAAGATGCAGATGCAGCGTATTATCTTGGCAAAATGGCAGCGCAAAAAGGTATAAAACTGCGAACAAGCACGGCAGTCCTTGTTGAATTAATAAGATCAGGAAAGATAAATGCACAATCAGCCAGAAAAAAGCTTGATGAACTTATGAAAAAAAGAAGCTGGGAAGGCGGAATTATTGAAATGCTTGCCAGAAGATATATGGAATAATGTAGAAGGACTGGTCAGGTAAATATGAGTTCTCTGATAAAATTTGCAAGCCACTGGATCGCAGGCGAGACCTCAGGTGAAGCAATCAAGAGTGCGAAAAAAAAGAACCAGGAAGGCTTTGGTGCCATCATCAATTATCTTGGTGAGCATGTTCTGGATAAGATAGAGGCTCAAAAAAATACTGATGAGAACATAAGTTTGATATCCGCGATCCATCAAGAAAAGGTCAATGCATCCATTTCTATAAAACTTTCCCAGCTTGGTCTATTGATCAATAAAGATCTTTGCAAGTCAAATGTAGAAAAGATCGTCAGTAGCGCCACTTCAAAATGCATATTTGTCTGGATAGATATGGAGAACTCACCATTCACAGATGATACTATTGATATATATCTTGATATTCATCACAAATTCGGCAACTCTGGTATTGCGATACAGGCGAACCTGAAAAGGAGTGAGAACGACGTGAAAAGGATCACTGGAGAAGGAGGGCACATACGGCTTGTAAAGGGTGCATACAGCGAGAAAAAAGATATCGCTTTTTCAAGAAGGAGCGACATAACAAAAAATTTCTCAAAGCTCATGGGATACCTTTTCTATAAAAGCGCATACTTTGCCATAGCTTCACACGACGAACTGTTGATCAATGAGGCTATGGAGGTAAATAAAGCCCACAAAAGGAGGATCGAGTTCCAGATGCTTATGGGGGTGAGGGAGGAACTAAAACACAAGCTCATATCGAAGGGTTTCAATGTTGTTGATTACATACCATATGGCACCGCCTGGATCCCCTATACCTGGCGCAGATTAAAGGAGAGAAAGCGTAATATTCTCCTTATTATGAGGTCTATATTTGATATCTGAAATTTGAGATATAAAGGGAAGGTATATATTACTTTACATCCTATGTAAACACAGGACATTAACGGGATATTAATACCATAAGTAAAAATACAGGTTTTTAAAAACATGGACCCTTCAGCCCCTTCACTCATACTTGTTTTCTTAGCTGGCATCGTAACGATAATGAAGCCCTGCTGCCTTCCAGTAGTCCCGATAATATTTTCAGGATCTGCAGGCCATAAATACCGCCCGATCGCTATCGTGTCTGGAATGACGCTTAGCTTTACGATTATGGGAGTACTGGTATCTGCATTCGGAGCCACTTTCGGGTCATTTGCGGGCACGCTTCGAAGCATTGCCATCCTTTTCATAATGGGAATGGGTGTTGTGCTGTTTGATGAGGATGTTAACATGGAGTTCATAAAACTCTCGAGCACGCTTACACAAACCGTAAGACAGCGTTTCAGTTCATTTAGCGGTTATTCCTCAAAATTGCCTGAAGGAGGACTTGTCGGAGGATTTTTACTTGGCATGTCGCTAGGCATCATCTGGATTCCATGCGTTGGACCCATACTTGGCGCAGTGCTTGCTTATGTGGCTTCTGTGGGCAACGTCGGATACGGCGCATGGATGCTGTTCGTCTATTCTGTGGGAATGAGCCTCCCGATGCTGACAATAGCCTATTATGGCAAGAAGGTCACAGCAAGGTACCAGTGGTTCGTAAGACACGGTCCAGCGCTTAAGAAACTCTCAGGGCTTGTGCTTATAGTGATAGGGGTAATGCTGCTATTCAATATCGACAAGCTTATGATCAGATTGCTGTCACCCTATTTCCCGACTACGTTTTATGGGTTATGATATCCACAAGTGAGTACGATCAATTATGATAGAACTTGATAATCTTGATGTCAAGATATTGACACATCTGAAGAGTAACAGCAGGGAGTCCTTTCAAGAGATAGCAAAACGCTGTCTTACCAGCGTTCCCACAGTCAAAAGCCGTGTGGACAGGATGCTTGAACTTGGGGTTATCAGTAAATTCACCATAGATATCGACAACATTAAACTGGGAATAACTGAAGCAATACTTCTTGTAAATGCAAAGCCAGGTGCGGTCAGCAGAATAACTGAGGAGCTTAGGGGGATTGAAGAGGTTAAAGAACTGTATGTAACCTCTGATTCTGACACAGCCATAGTATCAAGAGTAGCAGGGGATTATCGGCGGATCCTTACGATACAGGAGAGGATAGATCTTACTAATGTGAATAACATCCGCATATTATCAGTAAAAAATGCATTTACAAAGGATGCAACTATCCCGCTTGCGTCATCCAGTATAACCCTGACATGTTCTTATTGCGAAAAGAAAGTGGCGGGAGATGCGGTAAGAAAGAAATTCGACACCAAAGATTATTTCTTTTGCTGCACAACATGCCAGGGCGAGTTTGAAAAGAAATATGTGAAACTGCTCGCAAAAGCTTGAAGTGAAAAAATGTAAAAATTAGCGAAATTTTTTTGTGTCATAATGAAAAAAGAAAAACGTATTTTAGTGTTAACAATAATAAGGACTAATGACCTCT
>JAUSDC010000057.1 GCA_030650845.1 Candidatus Methanoperedens sp. | reverse complement strand
GTCTTAATCTCATCAGAACGTGCTCTGTATCCTCGATATTGATCTGGTTTTCGTCTGTTTCTTCCCATGGCTCCCTTCTGTGGATCATTGTTATGACCCTGGTGCCCCTGTCCTTTTCTATGCCCTCGATTATGGCATTCCTCTCAGCCATGATCGCAGCTTTCATTCTTCCTTTTTTCTCAAGCCCTTCAAACATGACCGCGCAGTGGCGGCTGCAGAACTTGATCTCTTCATCGTCGATTTTTTTTATAATTCCTTTTCCCTCAATTTCCATACCGCAGTAAATACATTTTTCTGTCATGCTTTATCCCTCCATCACTTTCCCGTCCCTGAAATGGATTATCCTATCAGCCTTCTCGCCAATTTCCATACTGTGCGTTACCATCACGATAGTCTGTCCTTGCTCCAGATTCAATTTCCTGAAAAGTTCGATGATTTCAACAGATGACCTGGTATCCAGGTTACCCGTCGGCTCATCAGCCAGGAGTATTTTCGGGCTGTTGGCAAGGCTTCTTGCAATAGTGACACGCTGCTGCTGCCCGCCCGATAATTCTGACGGCAGGTGGTGGAGCCTGTCACCAAGACCAACGAGGTCAAGCAGCTCCTTCGCCCGTTCCTTATAATTGGGCTGCTTATTCAACATCATGGGAAACATTACATTTTCAATGGCTGTAAGTTCGTTAAAGAGATTAAAGAACTGGAATATAAAGCCGATGTGCTTTAACCTGTACTCTGCCATCGCGCTGCTGTTCATCTCTGTCACATCCCTGCCGTCTATGTATATTTCACCTGAAGACGGTGTATCAAGCATACCGATCATATTCAGGAAAGTTGACTTGCCGCAGCCCGATGGGCCCATAATGGCAATAAATTCTCCCTCTTCTATAGAACTGTCAACGCCGTTGAGTGCTTTAACATCGACTTTTCCAAGTGTATAATTTTTTGTAAGATCACTGGTCTTGATTATTTCCATTTTAATTACCCCATATCGCTTTAATAATGTTCATCCTGCCAGCCATCAGTGCAGGATATACGGCAGCGAGGATAACGATGAGCATGGTGACCAATGAGGCATCGTAGAAGAGATATGAATATAATCTTGGAGCTATTGAACCCAGGGTCGGGTCAGAAAAAGGGTGAGCCTGCAAATATTTTATACCCATATATCCTAGTGCATCTCCCATCAGGATACCTATTGTACCGAGAACTGCCGCCTCGATAATATACACAGACAATATCTGGAAGTCCTTCATTCCTATGGCTTTCATTATTCCAATTTGTCTCTGCTTATGAATGATGTTTATATACAATATCACCCCGACCGATACGGCTGCAGCAAATAATCCGATCGCATTTATTGTAGCGATTATCTCCTTATATGTCCTTATCGTACTCCACATGGACTCCACTTCTTCTTTCCATTCTTTGACCTTTTGCATTCCAAGCTTCCCTGAGACGATATCTTTATACTGTCCTGAGAGGGCTTTATCTGAAAGCCTGATAAGAATAATTGAAGCTTTGTTATTCAGGTTAAGCTGCTCTGCGGCAGTTTCAAAATTTATTATAACTGTATTGGTATCCATCGCCATCCCTGTGCGCAGTATCCCCCTGACCTTGAACACCCTGGTATTTCCTTTTTCAAATACGATAGTCGTTTCGTCCCCTGCTTTTGCATTTAATTCTTCTGCCAGCCGATATGATATCAAAATCCCGTCTCTATCATTGGCTTTCAGGGTTTCCCCTGAATCGATTTTGCTCAGGAGGACAGTAACCCTGTTCTCTTTTGAGGGATCCAGGGCAAAGATATTTACTGATCTTGATTTTTCCTTATAAGATAAGGCGCCGCCTGCGGTAATTCTCGGAGAATATGCGATCACTCCTTCTATACCTTGAAGTTTTTGTTCTTTTATGCCAAGCCCTTCTATGTATCGATCCTTCTCATTCGGATAGATATTGAGGTGACCCGAAGTGGTCTCCATCGTCCTGTCAAGGAAATCATCGGTTATACCGTCCATGACCCCGTTCAGGATAATTATATTAGCAGTTGATAAGGCAATCGCTATTGTAATAAAAATAAACATTCTTTTATTATTTTCAGCATCTTTTCTCGCATAAAAAAATACTCCGGACATCTTACCTCCCCCATATGGCTTTAATAATATCCACCCTGCTTGCTTTGACAGCCGGATATACCCCTGCCAGTATCGTTACTGTAAAAGAAACGATTGTCGCATTATAAAACAGGTAATAGCCGAACCTTGCGCTTATCCACGTCTGCATTATGGCATCATAAAACGGATTTGCTTCCATATACCTGATTACGAGGTATCCCACAACATTCCCGATGGAAACTCCTATCACGCCAAAAAGCGCTGCCTCAATTATGAAAACCGTAAAAATAAAGGAGTCTTTCGCTCCGATGGCTTTCATTATCCCTATCTGTCTTTTTTTGTGAAGTACATTTATGTATATTACAATCCCGACCGAGATCGCAGCAGCGATCAAACCCACTGAGGATATAACAGCCGTAAAACCTTTCCATGCATCTGCGAAACTTAACAAAAACTCGGTCTCTTCCTTCCATGTTTTAACATTATTTACTTCCAGACCCTGCATCAACATCGGCTTGTATGCATCTGCCAGTTCCTTATCCGAAAGCCTGATCAGGATGACAGAAGCACTGTTATCAATGGCTAGTTGTCTATTCGCCTCAATAAGAGGCATAATAACTGTGGCACTATCGAAATCCTTATCTCCGGTTCGGACAATGCCTTTTACACTGTATACTTTGACCTCTCCGTTCTCAAAGGCAAGATCCGCTTCATCCCCGACATCTAATTTCAGGTCTTCTGCAAGACGATATGAAACAAGGATGGCATTCTTATCACTGGAATCTATACCGGCGCCCCTATCGATTTTTTCAAGGAGTTTTGTGACCTTCCTATCTTTTTCAGGGTCCAGACCCAGTATTACGATAGGTGCAGAGAGTTCCTTGTAAGATAAGATCCCGCTTGCAGAGAGCCTTGGCGAATATGCCTCTACTTCTTTTAACCCATCCAGCCTCTGTTCCTTTACACCCAGCCCATCAATGAAACGCTCATTATTATCCGGGTAAATATTCAAATGACCGATCGAAGACTCAACAGTGTTGTCCACGAAATCGTATATCATCCCATCCATAAGTCCATTGATGGCGATGATATTCGCAGTTGCGAAAATTATGGATAATGTTATAAATATGAAAATCTTTTTATTTTTAAAGATATCTCTTCTTGAATAGAACAGGGCAGTTCGCAGGTCAATAGACACACTCTACCTCCTCCGCCTGCGTTTTAAAACATGAGCACCTGTTGCAAGAATTGCCATGACAAGAGTAAAACCCGGAATGCTCTGAATGCTGTTTCCTGGGTTTGCTGTTGATTGGGGGGTAACTGCTGCCCTTTTCTCAACTGTAAAGACCTTATCATGGTTAACAGTGATATCATTTCCCTCTAACAGCGCCGAGACCATGTATACACCTTCTTTTAAATTGTCATTCCACAGGACGTTCACAGTTTTTTCCTTATCATTTGACATAATAGGTGGCGCTGCAATTTCTTTTGTTTCGATGATCTTTCCATCCTGTCTCAGGTTGAAGATGATTTTGGCATCCAGGGGAACCATGGACTTACTTTTAATGGTAGCGCTTGCACCAATGCTGTCACCATACACTTCAGTTATATCAGCGTCGTTCCTGGCTGTAAAATTCGAACTTGCGGTCAGGTAATATTCAGGAATGCCCTTGCTGTACAGGTAAATTTTTGCAATGCCGGTATAGTTCTTGCCCGACTCTAGAGCTGAATGCTCATGGTGATCAAGCACGATTTCTCCCCCGCTGCCTGCGGATAATGGAATCTGTTCAACACGTTTGGAATAAATTACCCGCCCCTGCGTCATTAAAACATACTCTATATCAGCAAGAAAAGGTTGAAAGTGTATCTCCTGATGCCGCTCATAAGGTCTCAGAATAAGCCTGAATCCATTGGAATTTGCGCTGAATCCATCCACATAAATCTTAGTAAAATAGGCACTATCATCGGGTGTTATAGCAGAATTACTGGAATCTGCTCCAAGGGCAGACGGGGAAAGAGTAATAATCAAAAACAGCAGCAATATACCCGTAATCTTCTTCATGTTCCTCCTTGATATGTGGTACTGTGCTGGGTGCTTGCCTTCTGGACTGCCATTTTATATACAAGGTCAATTGCCATTATGATCTATTATAATAATGTTCTTATTTCTTAAGTAGGCTATGATTAAAAACTAAAAGAAATTAGCACTGATTCTTTTGTATTTGTAAATAAAGACCTTCATAAAGAACTTAGCCGGGTTAAAATCATAAGGAAAACTTTCAGTTCTTCCATCAAATTAATATGCAATCGACAGTCAGCCCGAGGAAATCCGTATTTCTGCCCTTCCGGTTCATTGAAAAGCTGCAGTTCTGCCATCATTATCCAGACACTTCTTTATGCTTCTGTGAAAAGTGTTTTTAGAGAGCGGTTTCTCACAGGGACCTACAGCAAGGCAAAGGCTTCGGGACTCAGGCAGAGAGTAATCGCATAAAGCGTGTTTCAAGCAGCAAAAAATTAACAGGTAGCCGGAACTACCTGTTTCTGCGATTCTATTTTATCCTGGCGGATGAGCACTTTTTCATGATAGCGATTCTGGCGCTGAAGCTCAAGACGATCCTGGTAAACCTTCCGTTCTTTTCGGGTCACGACAGTTGTTGAGCCGATTACCTTCATTGGTTTCAAGTAGCAACCGATCGGCCTGAGGGTGGGCAACCGTATCCACTTATAGATAGGCATGGATTCCAGGTACTCTGTGACTTTTGGGGTTTCTATGTCGGCATAGATCGGTTTACCGTCCTGGAGGAACCAGACCCGATCATTGGACATATATGCTTTCTGAACTCGGCTGGTCTCGAACCCGATAAGAATCCTTCTATCCCTGTACGTGGTTCGATACATGAATGATGGGACTGCACCGGCTTGAGACTTGTCCGGTGATGCCATGCCGGTATCCATGGTATATTCGAGCTCGTGACCTTCTTCCGGGTCATCGAAGGTATCCAGGAATGTTTGTGCGGAATATGCTGCAAACGTGTTGTCTTCGGTCCTCTCATGAGCAAGCGCGATCTCAGGTATTATACCCGAAATAGTGGATTTAGTGAACTGAACCTTAGCTTTCAGTTCTCCATTTTTCTTCATATTGAACCGGACAGACCACTTGATGTCAATTGGTGTAACGAGCTTGCCGGTTTTACGATGGTTCTTACAGAGATCTTCGAACTCTGTATGAATGACGTTGCATTTGGACAGTTTATCGCAGAACTCCGAGCAGACAACTGGTACAGGGAACTTCCCGGGGAAGATGGTCTTATCCTGGAACTTCTGCCGGGGAAGAGCTATTACTTCACTGGCTGGGTGATGCTTTTTGGGTGAGGTCTTGCCAGAGTTGGTTACCGCAAATCCGCGCAGAGGCATGGGTTCTCTTGGCGTCCAGTGCGATCGTTCTATTCCAACATACTTATCCTGGTTTATCAATCTCGGAAGAGAGAGGAGACGGTCAGCCTCCGCTTCCTCTTTAACGAATTGATCTGGCTTACACATGAAAGTGCTTTCTTCCTTGCGGGGGCAGTTATCACATATCGGTTCTGCGTCTTTGACGCCTGTATTCTTTCTATTTTCCATAGTTACAACCTCCTTTATTTACGTGACAGCAGTGCGTGTAAGAACCGCGAACTTAACTGTCACTGGGTTGTTAGACCGTCAAGCGGAGTGATGGTTTGGTCGCATCAGCGACTTGCGCCGCAGCGCAACCTCCACAGAGGCAAACCTTCACCCGTCTGATCCGTTCTGCGCTGGCGTCAGCGCAGTCGACCTGCTAACTTGACGGGATGACTCAGTAACAGTCCGGGTTTCCAAAGGGGTGGATAGCCCCTTGGTCGCGCACTCTCGTGGGCGGGGTAGGGCTCACGCCCACGAGATCCTGCCACCGCGTCGGAAGGCAGGAAGAGGGTGAATCGGCGCAGTTCGCCGAGAGGGATACTTCCCTGCGCGAGGGGTGCAGGGGCGGTATGTCGTGTCGCGTGGGTGGGGCAGGCGGGGTAGGGCTCACGCCTGCCGCTGTGGCTTGCCACAGCTCACACCCACAGGTGACACGACCGAGCCCCGCCTTAAAGTTCATAAGAAAGCATACGCACCCATGCTACGCGGTCATCATTCCTGCGTTCAATCTGTAGAGCCCTGGGGTCCTACCGCGCAGCGGCGCACGCTGCATATATGTCACCGTCATCGCGATATAATTACAGGCGATATTTATGGGAAATATGAAAAGCTCTGCGATTTAAGTGTTGGGGTGCAGGGGCGCAGTAACTCCCCGGCTTTCAAGCCGGAGGATACACAAGCCCCGCATTATAGCGAATATCTGTCCCAAAATACTTTCGCACCACTATCATGAACGATATATTATCTAAAAATAATGGTGTGGTTGAATGCGAAAAACATATCAGTTCAGGATATATCCGGGCAGGAAACAGGAAGTTGTTTTGAATAGAACTCTCACCACATGCAGACATCTCTATAACGAAAAACTTGCAGAACGAAAGAAGCAATCAGAACTTAATCGACTCAAGAAAACATTTGATGTATTCCCGTGGGGAAAACCGGAATGGATAAACTATTATGATCAGAAACTCGATTTGACAGCTTCCAAAACTTCTTTCCAGAAAGAAATTCATTCTCAGGTTCTCCAAGACATAATCAAAAGAGTAGATAGAAGCATGGTTAATTTCTTTAAAGGTTTTGGCTTTCCACGGTTTCAAGGAAGGAACAGATATAACAGTTTCACTTATCCTCAATCGGGTTTTGAACTAAAAGATGGAAAACTCTATCTCTCCAAAATAGGAAGTTTCAAAATTATTCTTCATCGTGAAATTGAAGGCAAGATCAAAACCTGTACCATCAAAAGAGATGTTGATCAATGGTATGCTACTTTTTCATGTGAGATCGATGAACCTGTCCCGGTTGAGATCAAGACAAAAACAGGAATCGATGTTGGCTTAATTGACCTGCTCAC
>JAUSDC010000056.1 GCA_030650845.1 Candidatus Methanoperedens sp. | reverse complement strand
CTCTCTTCCAATACCCACATTCCAGTAACTTGAACCAGGGACGATCATCTGATTGATATGGAAGAAATGATTGATAGAGTCAAAAGCATGTATTGCGCCTCCCCTTCGAACTGCAATCACAGCGGCGCCTACTTTTCGTTTGAACATGCCCCCATTGGCCCCTGAGGTAAATCCCGCACGTTCTATCAGAGCCTTCATTTCTGAGGTTATATCGGCGAAATATGTCGGTGAACCAAGTATAATTCCATCGGCTTCCGCCATCTTTTCAATACAATCATTCACGATATCATTTCTGACCGCGCATTTTCTGTCTTTTGTTTCAAAACATTTATAGCAGGCTGTACATCCCTGGATCTTCCTGCCTGCAAGCTCCACCAATTCGGTTTCTATCCCTTCTTTTTCCAGTTCTTCAAACACATGGTTTATGAGTATTGCCGTATTGCCCTGCTTTCGGGCGCTCCCGTTTATTGCTATTACTTTCATGACCTGCCTCTATATGCAAATACTACTTCATGGAATAAAACACTCATCTTTTCAAGGAAACTTTTTAGCGTTCTGATAACTTTGCTTCGCTATCTTTTTACTGCCCTTAAGTTCCACGATCTTCAAATTGAAAAACCGTGCAAAATCCCTGGCATTTTTATCGAAGTCAGGTTCATACGAAAGCCCTGTTTTGATCTTTGCAGCCCTTCCATACAGCTTCAGAAACTTTTTATCAAGCAATTACACAATCCACAAGCTTTTCCTTTGTGTGTCCCACCGGCACGATATGAGTGACCTGCGTTTTCAAATACTACTGATTAATGAAGAGAATTGTTCTGGAATCCGGTAGATGCATCCCAACCTATAAAGGTTTAAATACTCTATATAAATGTGCGAATATGGTAAACACTACGGAACTAAAGAAAACGATAAAAATAGAAAATGTTGTTGCATCTACTGCAATTGGAGCAAAACTTGATCTGAATCAAGTCATCAGCGTTTTTGAAGGAGCAGAGTATAACAAAGAAAGATTCCCTGGCGTTGTTTACAGGACAACATCCCCGAAAACCGCAGCGCTTATTTTCAGCAGTGGCAAGATCGTTTGTACAGGAGCAAAAAGTATTGCCGATGTAAACACAGGTCTTTCAAAAGTATTTGAGAAATTAAGAGGAATGGGTATCAAGATCCTGGATAAGCCTGAAATTAAGATACAGAATATCGTTGCATCCGCAGATCTTGGAAGTGTGCTCAACCTCAATGCAGTTGCTATAGGTGTTGGGCTTGAGAATATTGAATATGAACCTGAGCAATTCCCCGGTCTTGTTTACAGGATGTCCAGCCCCAAAGTGGTCCTGCTATTGTTCGGCTCTGGCAAAATGGTGATAACAGGCGGCAAGAAACCAGAGGATGCAGAAGCGGCAGTCGAAAAGATAGGTACAGAACTTGATGGATTAGGTCTGCTTTAATAATATTGACTAGCAACTGTGTCATATGGTACCGGTCGATCCTGGCGATTTCTTCCCTTGTTTCAATTTGTTCTTATCACCCTCACGCAACAGACAGATGGCGCGCCCCCGAACTGCAGGGCGTTAGCGCAGCACGGGTGTTGCGCCTCGCAGGGGCGGCGCGCCGTCTGTTGACGGCGGGAGCAGCGTGTGGTTTCAAATAAAAATTGGCAGAACTTTCGAGAAAAAAGAAGTACCAAAAGAAGCAAAGTGCAAGAAGACAGAGAAGAAACAGAAAAAACATCTTGAACTTTTGTTTCTACAAGTTTTGCCAGAAGCGCTCCAAATACACTTTTATTTAGTTTGTTGAGAGGGGGGAGCTTTTCGAACAAGCATAACCAGAACCTTGTCTACCCGGTTTTTATCCATATCGACCACTTCAAAGCGCAAGCCGCCACACTCAAAATGGTTGCCAACCGAAGGAATGCGTCCCATTTGCATCAGCACGAAGCCGCCCAATGTCTGATAGTTACCTTCTCCTATCAGTTTTTTGATTTGAAATATTTCTTTTAGATCAACCGCAGGCAGCATTCCGTCTAATAACCATGAACCATCTTCGCGTTGCACCGCCAGCGGCTCAGCCTTTTCCTCGATGGAAGGTATTTCGCCGACGATCTCTTCCATGATATCGTTGAGTGTTACCAGTCCCTGAACACTGCCATATTCATCGACCACCAGTGATATATGTATGCCAGACTGCTTGAATAACTCCAGAACCTTCAGTGCATGCGTGCTTTCGGGCACAAACAACGGGCGCCGCATGGATGCCTTCAGATCAGCCGGTTTACCCACCATATTGCGGCTCAATAAATCTTTGACCTGCACTATACCAAGAATATTATCAAGGCTGCCCTGGCATACCGGGAAGCGAGAATGACCGCTCTGGGCAATCTTGTCCCGTATCACCTCTGGTGATTCATCTACATCAAGCCAGGCAATCTCGGTCCGCGGCGTCATCAGTGCCCCGGCCCGCAAATCGCCCAGGCGAAATACATGTTCAACCATATCCCTCTCTGCTTCCTCAAAAGCTCCGGTTTTCATACCTTGTTCGATCAGGATATTTATCTCTTCTCCTGTAACTGGTGGCTCAGCAACCGGTCGTATACCTAATATCCTGAGCACCGTATCTGTCGAAATGCTCAACAAATAAACCGCCGGGGAAGCCATCCGGGATAAGACGCGCATGGGGGCGGCTACAGTACAGGCTATTCCCTCGGCGTTATGCAATGCCAGCCTTTTGGGTACAAGCTCACCGATAACAAGGGTGAGATATGTAATACCCAGTACTACAACGCCAAGAGCGACGGCTTCGCTGTAGGGCGTGAGTATGGGTATAGAGTCCAAGCGTATCGCCAGCTTCTCGGCTATGGTCGCACCGCCGAACACACCAGCCAGTATGCCAATAAGCGTGATGCCGATCTGAACGGTAGATAGTAAGCGGTTGGGTGAGCTTGCCAGCTCCAGTGCTGCGCGTGCCTTAACATTACCTTCATTTGCCCACTGTTGAAGCCGCGCCTTCCGTGCTGAAATGATAGCGATCTCCGACATTGCAAATACGCCGTTGGCGATGATAAGTAGAACAATGAACAGGATTTCAAAAGTGAGATCGGACATTCCAGAAACCTCTTTTTAGATTGGTGTT
>JAUSDC010000055.1 GCA_030650845.1 Candidatus Methanoperedens sp. | reverse complement strand
GGTATTATGGTGTTCCTGCGGGCTACGAGTTCACCGCCTTTATTGATGATATTATCGATGTTTCAAAAGGCATAACCTCTCTTTCTGAGATCATAAAAAAGAAACTGGCAGACATAAAAAAACCAGTCCATCTTCAGGTATTTGTTTCACCCACGTGCCCATATTGTCCCAAAGCAGCCCGGATCGCCCACCAGTTCGCCATTGAGAACGAGTTCATACGGGCTGATGTTATCGAGATGACTGAATTCCCGTATCTGGTGCAGAGATATAGTGTGATGAGCGTACCACATGTGGTGATCAACGAGGATACATCTTTTGTGGGAGCACAGCCGCCCGAGATCTTTATAGAGCAGATAAACATGGCGCTGCGTGCAAGCTATAATCCGATGTACTCATAATTTGATTGGAAAGGTAAACGTAAATGTAGTCCCTATTCCGAATTTACTTTCAACCGTTATCGAGCCCCCATGAAGTTCAACAAGTTTCTTTGAGATCGCAAGACCAAGACCCGTTCCCCCATATTTTTTAGTTATCCCCGAATCAAGCTGCTCGAATTCTTTGAACAGTTTATCTTTATCCTCTTCCCTGATCCCGATGCCTGTATCAGAGACCGATATCTTGACCATATCCTTTTCCTTTTCAGACTTTATTGTGATCGTTCCACCTTCAGGTTTGCTGAATTTTACTGCATTGCTGAGCAGGTTGAACATAATCTGCTTGAACCTCTGAGGATCAACGTCTATGCTGATAAGTTCTGATTCGAGTTCTTGCTTCAGCTTTACTTTATTCTTCATTGCTTTTTCTTTTATAAGGCTCAATGTTTCATTCATGATGTCAGGCAAAGATACCTTTTCAATTACCAGTTCTATCTTGCCAGCTTCGACTTTGGAAAGATCAAGAATATCATTGATTAGGCTGAGCAGGAATTTACTGCTTGTAATAACATTGTCCAGATAATGCAACTGTTTTTCATCAAGGTCAGTCATTGCGCTATCCTGAAGGAGCACTGAAAAACCGATTATCGAATT